>NZ_LMMH01000022.1:0-2591 GCF_001422185.1 Sphingomonas sp. Leaf257 | reverse complement strand
CGGCCAATGTCGAGAAATATGCCAAGCTGACCGGACAGGATGCCCCCGCCGCGCAAGCCGCACTCGCCGAGGCCATGTCCGATCCGGCGCGGGCGGCCGACACCTTTACGCAGCAGCTGGGGCTGCTGACCGGGGCGCAGTATGAGCATATTCGCGCGCTGGCGGCGCAGGGGGACGGCGAGAAGGCCGCGTCCGAGCTGACCCGCATTTTGACCGCCGATCTGGCCGCGAATAGCCATGAGGCCACCGGGCTGGCCCATTACATGGATGCGTTGGGCGATGCCGTGTCCGGCGTGGCGGTGATGTTCGGCCGCCTTGATCAGCGGATCAAGAACGCCGGGGCGTCCTATGATGCCTGGCTAAAGCGGAATGTCGGTGGCTGGGCGGTCGATCTGATCGGCACCGGCAACACCATGCCCACCGGACCGAACGCGGCGGCCGGGCGCAATCAGGACCAGATTGCCGCGCTGAACGCATCGCAGGCGCTCAACACCTCCGGCATGAAGCAATTCAATGATCTGCTCGCCCAGCAGCGCATCCTGCAAAAGGGGCTGGCGGATACGACCGGCCTGACCGCCGCCCAGATTGGTGCCCTGCGCCATGACTATTCGGCCGTTACCGACACCATCAACGCCAACCGCAACGCGTCTGGCCAGTGGATCACGACGCAGGAACGTGCCCATCTGATCGCGCAGGCGCAGACCCGTCTGGGGGCCGCGCGTAATCAGACCGACAAGGCTGCGGCGCAGCAGCAGCTGACCCGCCTTCAGCTGGGCAATCAGGTTCTGACGCAGCAGGAGCGCGAGACGCAAGCGCAGGACGCTTATGCCCGTGTCGCGGATCGCTATCACCGCAACCGGGACAACCACGCCGCGCAGCTGGCCCGCGATGCCGAGGCCGTGCAGGCGTCCATCCGCAACCTTTATTCGCTGGCCAATGCCTATGGCGTGTCGGGCTCTGCCGCGCTGATCGCCGAGGCGCGGGTGCGCGCTGAAAGCCAAGCCATCCGCCAGCGCGGCGATATCGAGGCCGCGGTGAACCGCCAGATTGAACTGGCCATCGCGCAGCGTGTCGCGGACGGCGCGAAATCCGTCCAGTCGATGGACGATCAGTCGCGCATTCAGGCCGAGGTGAATGCGGCCGTGGCCGATGGCCTGATCCCGGCGAGCCGCGCCAACGAAATGTTGCGCGACCGGATCGCGGAATTGCCCTTGCTGGCGGCTCAGGAGGCCGCACAGCAGCACAAACTGACCAAGGGGGCGGCAGAGGCTCAAAAGGCGCTGGACGCCCTGCACGACGCCCAGAAGCGAGCCGATGCGGCTGCTATTGGCGCACGCTTCTTTGCTGCGGACAAATCCGCCGATCGCCGCTTGGCCGAACTGGAGAAAGAGCGGCAGCTGGTCGGCCAAACCGATGCTGCACGTATCAAGGCAATGGCCACCCTGAAGGCCACTCAGGAAGCAGAAGACGCAAAATTCACTGGCCGGTTCGCAGACGAATATATCGCCAAGCAGGTCCAGATTGCGGAAAATCAGCAGCAAATCCAGCAGCTGACCAATGCCTACAACGACAGTCTGAAGCATCAGGCCGAATTGTTCGACGCGATCGCCGCGAATGTTCAGAATGCAGGGCAAGGCATGGCGGAAGCCTTTGGCGAGGCGGGCCGCGCTCTGGGCGATATGGCGTCCGTCTTTGCGGGGCACCTGTCCGACCGCCAGCGCCTGAACGACTGGCAGCAGAAGGAAATGCGGGATGCCAGCCAAATCACGGTGGCCGAGGTCCGCGCCCGCAAGGAACGGGAAATTTCCACGCTCTACGCGGCCCGGTCCAGCACGATGCAAATCGCCATGTACGGCGACCTTGCGGCATCGGCGCGCGGGTTCTTCGACGAAGGTTCAACCGGGTATGAGGCGATGGCGGCGGCCGAAAAGGCGTTCCGGGCCGTGCAGTTCGCCCTGTCGGTGCGTGCCGTGGCGCAGGATGCGATTGAGACGGGCAGCGCCATCGCCAAGAGCGGCGCGCGGGCGGCCGCCCATGCCGTCGAGGCGGTGGCCAAGGCGATTGCAGGCCTGCCCTTCCCGCTGAACATCGCGGCCGGAGCCGCGACAGCGGCCGTGCTGGCGTCGATCGGGCTGTCCGTGGCCGGAGCGTTCGGCAAGGGCGGCGGTGATCTGCCCAAGGCCAATGCGGGCACCGGCACGGTGCTGGGCGATAGCGCGGNAAGGGCGGCGGTGATCTGCCCAAGGCCAATGCGGGCACCGGCACGGTGCTGGGCGATAGCGCGGCCAAATCGGAAAGCCTGAAACGGTCGCTGGATGCGCTGAAGGAAGTCGATACCGTCACCTCCGTCTATGCGCGCGAAATGGCCACCTCGCTGCGGTCGATCGACGGCCAGATTGGCGGGCTGGCCAATGTCGTCGTGCGGGCGGGCAACATCAATGCGTCGGGGGGCGTGGCCGAGGGGTTCAAGACGGACCTGACCGGCAAGCTGCTATCCAGTGCGGTCGACCCGCTGGGCATCCTGTCCAAAATCCCGGTGATCGGCGGGCTGTTCAGCGGCCTGAAGGGGCTGGTCGGCTCGCTGTTCGGCT
>NZ_LMMH01000021.1:0-3077 GCF_001422185.1 Sphingomonas sp. Leaf257 | reverse complement strand
GCATCTGTGCCGGCCTCCTGACCCGGCTCAAAGCCTGAATCACAAAACCGCGCCCATGTGAATCCTCGACGATTCAGAAAGGCCGGAAACCGCTCTAGAACTCGATACGCCGCCCTCACGGGCGGCGTCGTCGTTTATGGCATACGCCACCAACGACGCCACGCTGGCCACTACCTCCGCTGCGGGACCCTCCGGTTCATCCGGACAGATCGTCACGCTCTCGATAAGCCGGGACATGATCGATGCAGCCTGCCCGCGTACCACAGGATCTGCCAGCGTGGTGCGCAGGTCGGCGATCCGCGCCCGAAACTGAGCCTGCAGAACGGATGGCGTTGGAAGCGGGGGTTGCGAAGCCACCCCTCTGTCGACGGTAGCGTTTCGCAAAATCAGGCGGGCCTTCTCCGTCTCCCGTTCGTCGATCATCTGACGGAGGGCAGGGGTCGCGATACCCGCCAGCAGATTTTCATACAGATTGCCGAGTTCGCGCTCGAGTTGCTGCAGCCGGATCCTGGCCGTGTCAGCCTCATGGCTATCGATCCGCGCAAGTCGCGTGGCTTCGCGCTCATATTCCGCAATGAACAGGCGTACATGGTCTTCGGTGAGCAGACGGTGTTGGATAGCCGTCAGGCTTGCCTCTTCCAGGGGCCCCTTGCGGACCGATAGCCTGTTGTCACAGGTGCCCCGCTCCTTCTGACCGGCGCAGCGATAATAGTCCTTGCCGCTGATCGTGTAGTTGGACCCGCAGCAACCGCATCGGATCAGGCCGGATAGCAGATGCTTCTTGCGATTACCCTGGGCCAGCGGCAGCGACGTGGTGGTGCGCTTGCGGGCGTTCATCTCCGCCTGCACCGCCTCGAAGTCACTGTCATCGACGATGCGGAGGTCCGGGACTGCCACCTCGATCCACTCGCTGGGGTCTCGAAGCTGATAGCGCCGTTCGCGCTTTTCCGAGTCCGGATCGCGGCGCCAGTGTCGACGTTTCCAGACAAGCCGTCCCGTGTAGAGGGGGTTGTTAAGGATGCCGACCAGCTTTTTGTGGTCGCCCCGGATGGTCGAGGCATTCCACTCCCCGCCACGAGGTGCTGGAATACCCTCAGCATTCAGGCGGGTGGCGATATCGACGGACGACAGGCCGCCAGCGAACCATCGATAAATTTGGCGAACCATGTCTGCCTTTGCCTCGTCGATCGCGAGCAGCCCGCGGACGAGTTCGCCTTTCTCATCGAGCTGGATGACGCGCTTGTAGCCATAAGCGCGTCCACCAGGGAAACGCCCTGCCAAGACCGCCGCCTCCATGCCGCGCAGGGTCTTGTCGACAAGGTGTTTGAGGAAGATCGCGCCCATCAGGCCCGCGACGGCGAACTTGATCTCATCGACCCGGCCTTCGCTGATCGTATGCAGCTGCACGCGGTGATAGGGCAGTTTCTTGCCCAGCCAGGCCACGTCCTCCGCGTCACGCGCCAGCCGGTCCAGTGACTCGCATAGAATGAGGTCGACCTCGCCCGCCTCGACGGCCGCAAGCAACCCTCTCAGTCCGGGGCGGTCGCGCCGATAGCCTGAAATCTCTGGATCGAGCCAGGTTGCTACGACCCTGCCACCAAGGAGATTGACGAGCGGCGCACACGCCGCAACCTGATCGTCGGACGACGTGGCCGTTTGCAGGGCGGTCGAATGTCTGCCGTACAGTGCGACGCGCCGTTGGCCGGAAATTGTCATGAGGATGAAGCCTTTTCTGTTGGGGGCCGCGCGGAAGACGTGGTGTGGCGGTGTTCCGCCGCCAGCTGCCGGGCGAGCAGCTGCACGAGTTCGGCCAAGGCCTTCTCGCTTTCTGCATTTTTCACCCAGGAGATCCGCGCAATGGCCATGGGGCGGTGATAGGAAGACAAAATTCAGGCGTGCATCAACGATACACAATCGTTAGATCGTATTTCGATGGCCCATCGAAAGCCCGCCCGTATGCGCCTCCCGCCTGGCTATGCCAGGCTCAAGGACAACCTCGGCCAGATCATCCGGGCGCACCGGCTGGCCGGCACCGGCACCGATGCGCCCCTGCCGCCTAAGGTCTTTGCACACCGCGTCGGCATAAGCCGGGTAACGCTGTCGCGGATTGAGCATGACCGAGCCTGGCCACGCTCCGAGACGCTGGAGGCAATCATCGACATTTTCGGGATCGACTGGTCTGATGTTGCCGAGCCCGGTGTGACGCGCTCACCACCTCGGCGGATACCTGACACGCTGCAGGATCTGCAGCGCGACACTCTCTGTCGAGCATTGAGGGCAGGGCGCATCGCATTGGGATGGCGCCTGTCGGACCTGTCGCGTTACAGCAGCATATCTGCGTCGCAGTTATCGAGGATCGAACGCGGGCAGGGCGGTAAGTCTGCGGTCTTTGGCTGGCACCCGGATTATCTGGCGATAGAGATACAGGACCGGGTGATCATCTTCACTCACCCCATCCTCGCAAATGTCGCTGGGGGCGGGGTTCGACCTATCCATCCCAGTTATCAGAAATGAACGTCACATTGCCCAGTGAGGTAGTTTGACCACCGACCTCATGATGTCGGTAGGACTGCTGAAAACTGGTAGATAGCGACCTGTCCGCTTTCGGGTGACCCACCGGGGTAAGCTGCCGTTCGTTCAGGCGGTGGGGTAGGGGGCTCGAACGCCCGCCGATGATGGAAAGCGGTCCTACCGCTTTGGAGCAGCCACCCAGCCTTATGCTCGTTCGTTCATGTGGCGGGCATTCTCGCAGAACTTCATAGGGTCGCGCGAGACGTCGGCACGTTGATGTTGGGAACGCTTTGTGCGTGAGCTGGGCGGAACCGAATGCGACCACTTCAAGGTAGCGCCCGAACCCCTCAAGGCGACCGCAGTGACGCGCCAGTTCGGCGAACCGGTGACGGTACTTTCCGAGCTGCGTGAGGTGTTGGCGGCGCGCGGCGCGGGCGGCCGAAAGGATGCGGGCGCAAGGGTTGGCGGCTAGGCATCGTGGACAAAGCTTGACGGCGTGCCTCGCCACTGATTCAAGGCTGCCTTTTGGGGGCAGGCTTGGGCGAGCGGATCGGTTTGTCGGATGA
>NZ_LMMH01000020.1:0-3813 GCF_001422185.1 Sphingomonas sp. Leaf257 | reverse complement strand
ACCGGAATAGTCGTTCCCTCCACCGGTGTAGCCACTCTAAAAAATCTTTTTTTTTTATTAAAAAATAAGATGTTGAGTGCACTCTTTTTGCTCGCCGCCTTTTTGGTAGCGGTATACAAAATTTATTTCTCAAACACCATAACTTACAAAAAGTTCAATAAATATGGTGAAAATAAGACTTTGGTTCTAAAAGAGGCGCCGGGACCTACACCTTTGCCAATAATAGGTAATATGCACCTTTTGGGCAAGCACGAATCGCCATTCCAGTCTTTCACGGACTTGGCGAAAACTTATGGAGACATTTTTACGCTGCAATTGGGAACGTCGAAATGCCTAGTGGTTAATAATTTGGACCTCATCCGGGAGGTCTTGAATCAAAATGGAAAATTCTTCGGCGGACGGCCTGACTTTATCCGATTTCATCAACTTTTTGCTGGCGATAGGAATAATTCCTTAGCACTATGCGATTGGTCAAACCTTCAACTAAGAAGAAGAAATCTCGCCCGCCGCCATTGTGGACCCAAACAACACACCGACAACTTCGCGCGCATCGGAGACGTCGCTACATTCGAATCCATAGAACTGCTACAAACACTTAAAAACATAACCCGTACTTTAGACTCCAGCATCAACCTAAAACCGATCTTAATGACTACAGCAATGAATATGTTTTCGCACTACATGTGCAACGTGAGATTTGACGCCGAAAACGACGAAGATTTCAAGCGCATCGTCGACCATTTTGACGAAATTTTCTGGGAGATTAACCAAGGTTATGCCTTAGATTTTCTGCCGTGGCTCCAACCTTTTTACAAGAAGCATTTAGATAAACTGTCTAACTGGTCTTCAGATATTCGCTCGTTCATTCTTTCAAGGATCGTAGAACAGAGGGAATTGGATCTGGACATAGAAGGGCCTGAAAAGGACTTTCTAGATGGGTTGCTAAAAGTTTTACATGAAGACCCGACGGTTGATAGAAATACTATAATCTTCATGCTTGAAGATTTTCTAGGCGGTCATTCTTCGGTGGGTAATCTTGTCATGTTATGTTTGACAGCTGTGGCGAGAGACCCTGAAGTCGGCAGGAAGATTAGGGCAGAATTAGACGGTTTGACTAAAGGCAAAAGGCCTGTTACATTACTCGACCGTCATAGTTTGCCATACACAGAAGCAACTGTCTTAGAATGTCTAAGATACGCCTCATCCCCTATCGTTCCTCATGTAGCTACGGAGAACGCAGCAATCTCAGGATATGGCGTAGAAAAAGGAACGATAGTCTTCATAAACAACTATGAACTAAACACTTCAGAGGAATACTGGAATGAGCCGGAGAAATTTGACCCATCAAGGTTTCTAGAAAAGACCAAAGTTAGGGTTCGAAGGAATTCTTTCTGTGATTCCGGCATGGAATCTGATGGGGAAAGGCCGAGCAAGCCAGCGGAGACGGAAAAAGAAGTCTGGTCTGTTAAGAGGAACATCCCACATTTCCTGCCTTTTAGTATAGGTAAGCGAACGTGCATTGGTCAAACTTTAGTAACTACGATGAGTTTCGTCATGTTTGCCAGTATAATGCAGGAGTTTGAAATTGGGGCTGAAAATTTGGAAGATCTAAGACAGAAACCGGCGTGTGTGGCTTTGCCTAAAGATACGTATAACCTATTTTTGATCCCGAGAAAACATTGATCTTTTTGATTTTTTTGAAAGTACGTAAATTATTTGCGCTTGGTTCTTTTATTTGTAGTTTTGTGTTGACGCTGTTTTTTTTTTGAAAAAATTGCAGGTTTTTTTGTAGTTACCTTTTTAGCGAAAATTTTATAACTTTTTAATTTGAATGGTTTGCGATAATAGATATTTCTATGTACTACATCCTAAATTGTTTAGTAAAACTTATTTTATTTTTCTATTTGAATATATTTATTGCGATGACAGACATTTTTTTAGCAAACTTAAAAGGTTGTTTTCGTATTCAGTTGAAAATACATCAAATAATTAAAGTCGGTAAATACTTTAATTTACGCCCAAAATTAGAGCTTGAGTAATTATGTTATATTTTTTTAACCAAGATAAAATATTTTGTAGATATAGAGCCAATTAGGTTTTTCAATAACATTAAATTAAAGTAGATAGCATATTATTTTTTAACCGACTTCCCAAAAAGGAGGAGGTTCTCAATTCGACCGTACTTTTTTTTTATGTATGTTAATCCATATCTCCGGCATTTTGGTGGCTCTAGAAGTCGGTGGCAAAATAAACACAGTCAACAGACCTGCAGACACCGACTTCAAAGTCGGTTTTGTTTTTTTGTAAAAAGTTTTTTTTATTTGGTGATATTTTTAACTTCACTGCCTTCTATTTTTTTAGCTAGAGAACTGAGTAGTTCTAAAATTATATTTAAACAAAACAGCGTCTCATTAAATATACAAATAAAAAAACAAGGTTATATCGCTCAAAACTATTTATTTCTTGAAATAATTGTTTTTTTAAGTATTTCTTTTTATATTTTCGGTAAACCATACTGACGTAAATTCTTTGAAGAAAAGGCGGGAAAAATGTTTGTTGTCTATGGAAAAGAAGATGGCTGACGTGTACTGATAAAAAAATACGATTTTTCTGTTTCATATTTGTCAATGTTTTCAATATTTTTACGACAAAATTACTGTTTTTTATCTAATAAAAGATAGTGTTGAATATTTTAGTATATTTATGGCTAGATTCACAGCTTCCAGCTAATGTTCAAAATAGTTATCTAATAGATAATGCCAAAGAAATGTTTTTACTTTTGACTACTTATATGGCAGTATCTGTCAGTTAACGTATCTAGAACTCTATCTGGAACCTTTTGTAACTAATTAATAGTTTGTTTGTAATGACTTTTTACTACAATTATATTGAGCGTTGATAATTTTGAATTAGAAAACCAAAAACGACTGTATCTTGCCTGTTGGATTTCGCTTGCGCTAGTAAAATATATTTCGTGACTTTTTCGTTATTTTTCACAAATAGATGACGTAGTGACAATAGTGTTAGATTTTAAATAGTTATTTCACGTCACGAGTATATTTTTGCTATAGAAACGTGTAGATTTTTTAGAAAAGTAGTCAATCAAGTGTCTTAAAGTTCCTTTTTTATTAATTTTATAGAAATTTCTCGTCAAAATCGGCTGTTTATACTTAATTTGACCGAAGAAACGTAGTTTTTTAGTAGGTTAGAAATTGTGTTTAGCGTCATCTAGTGGTGAGTAGTTGAAACTCTTTGATTACACTTCTTCGGTTATATTTGTGTTGCAAGTGTGTTTGATGTTGTATTTTACATGTAGTACTGTTTACATTAGAAATAGATGTAGAATATAGACTTAATAGGGGAAATATTGTAAAAAACTCTTATAATCATGTAGAAACATTATTTAAATAATTAAAATAACTAGATTCTTGCTAAAAGACGACTTTAATTTAAGTTTCAATGTTTTTTTTAATAAACCTATGGCGGGTTTCCAAAGAATAAGAACTTGTATGTAGTTTGTAGATTAGAATTCCAAATTTAAATGTCAGAATGTAAAAACGCCATGTTGTATTTTTGAATCAATATTAATAGATATTTTGAAATCAGCAAAAATCACTGCAATCTGTTGTAACTTAGATACAGTTAAATTAAAATTAATGTATTTGATATGAATACGAGTGAATGTTAATATTATTTTCGAACTTTATGAACCAAATTGTAAAATGGCTGACTTGATATGACGTAGTTTGTAGAAAGAATTGTGATCAATAGTTGAATTAGAAATGAAATTATAGATACATTTGCATTTAAAAA
>NZ_LMMH01000019.1:0-4621 GCF_001422185.1 Sphingomonas sp. Leaf257 | reverse complement strand
CCCAACCATCTCGATAATTCGCGTCGCCATGATGCCGCACCGGTGTCTGCCACAGTGCCGCACCTGTGGCTTGCGCATCACCTCGTCGGCAAGGCGGAGAAGACCGGACGCTTACGTTCCTCAATCACGATGCCTTCAACAGCCTGCCCATCGGCCGTTGGACTGAGATGGTTGAAGATGGCGTCGGCTTGAAGATGACGGGCGAATTGCTCGACACCACCATGGGCCGCGACACTTATGTTGCGCTCAAAGCGGGTGCGATCACCGGCCTGAGCATCGGCTTCCGTCCAATCAAATTCACTATGGGCGTAAAGAACGATGATCCGCGCCGCACGCTGGAAGAAGTGGACTTGGTTGAGGTGTCCGTCGTCGGACTACCCGCCAATGCGAAGGCTCGTGTCCAGGCAGTGAAGAGCATGGGCGAGAACATGAGAGTCCGCGATTTAGAGCAACTTCTTCGCGACTGTGGCTTGTCTAAAAATGAGGCTGTTGCAGTAGCAAGCCAGTTTGAGAGCAAGAACGAACTAGCCAAAAAGAAGGCAGTCAGTGACGCAATCAACAGCCTCATTGGGAAGATGCGAGCCGCTTGATTTCTACAAGTATAAGTAAAGACAGCAAAAGGAGACGGAGGGATTCTGGACTCTTAGTTGCGTGAAAACAACCGAGACAAAGGAGCCCATAATGGCCGATCTCAACGACATCAACTCGCAGGTTGCGGCACTAGCCAACACCTTCGAGGAGTTCAAGAACACCAATGACAGCCGTATCGCGCAGATTGAGAGCAAGGGTAGCGCAGACGTGCTGACCACTGAGAGGCTAGATCGCATCAATAGCGAACTGACCGCTCTCCAGACCTCTGTAACCGATATTGCAAAGAAGTCGAACCGCCTAGGTGCAACTGAAGAGAACGCAGACGTAAAGGCGCACGCTGATGCCTTCAACGGCTTTATGCGCAAGGGCCTAGATGGCAATCTGGAAGCCCTGGAACGTAAGGCGATGACCAACACTGGCGGTTCGCCAGAAGGTTCGACCGGCGGCTACCTCCTGCCAAAGCAAGTTGAAGCTGGCCTGTTCACCGCACTAGAAACGCTCAGCCCTATCCGCTCGCTGGCTTCGGTTATTTCAGTATCGTCGGACGACTACCGCTTTCTGTCGAACCTGCACGGCACCGACGCCGGTTGGGTTGGTGAGACCGATGCCCGCCCCGAAACTAGCACTCCGCTGCTCTCCGAGACCCGCGTTCCAATGGGCGAGATTTACGCCAATCCTGGCGTTTCCCAGCGTGCTCTCGACGACCTGTCCATCAACGTGGAAGGCCTGCTCGCAGAGGAAGTTGCTCGCGCATTCGCGATCAAGGAAAACGCCGCGTTCGTGAAGGGCGATGGCGTCAACAAGCCGCAGGGCCTGATGACTACCAGCGGCATCGCACAGGTTAAGACCGGCGTTGCGGCTGCTCTGCCTACCAATGCGGACTTCCTGTTCCAGATGATTTACGGCCTGGGCTCAGCTTATCGTCAGAACGCGAGCTTTGCCGCAGCATCGGCGACCATCGCCCAGGTCCGCACGCTTAAGGATAGCACCGGCAATTACCTGTGGCAGCCATCGCTCGTTGCCGGTCAGCCCGCCACCCTGGCTGGTTACTCGCTGACCGAAATCTCCGAAATGGATGCTGTTGGCGCAGGCGCCCTGCCGTTCGTGTTCGGCGACTTCAAGCAGGGCTACCTGATCGCTGACCGCATCGGCGTTCGTGTTCTGCGCGATCCATTCACCAAGAAGCCTTTCGTGCTCTTTTACAGCACCAAGCGCGTTGGTGGCATGGTCAAGGACAAGCAGGCTTTTATCACCCTCAAGGTTTCGGCCTAATCAGACGGCCTGGGGGGAGCAAACACCCCCCAGGCTTCCAACTCACAGAAACGGTAATCGCCATTTTTGGATAGGCCCATATACAGCCCGTTTCCATTCACCTGTGATGGCACAATACGGAAACATGGATGCTAGTTTGGCAAGGTTTCCAATATATATCTCTCTGCCTGCCGGGATCGGCGAGAGATCGGGAGCAATTCTGGCGTAGATCGCCGCACGCTGTTCATCGCTCAATTTTGTAAGCTTGCCAGCTAGTCGGCCTTCTTGCTCACGCAGGGTTTCTTGCTCCGTCCACATAGCGCAACGCCATGGCTTCCATCCGGGCAGACCCGCATAGATATACGGTTCAAAATGACCCCTGCTCCTGGAGGTTGGCAGCCCCTTGGCGCCTTCATCGGCTCGATCACCCACGTTTTTTGCATGACCAACTTTGAGAACATGCAGACCTTTGTTTCCAGTCAATTCCCAAATAACCCGATCAGCTATATCGTGACGCCAAACGTAACAGCCTGGGCCTTCAAGGTCCATTGGCGGTCGGATCACTTCCATTTTCATAAAGATTTGCCTCCCATGACACGTCATGCTGGGATCGGAATTGTAAAATAACGATTAATCATCTGGCGTATAAAGTTTTTTGCTAAGTAGTCGATGGAGACGACTACGATTATAACGCCCGACGAGGTAAAGACGTGGTGCCGCATAGACAGCGATGCCGACGATACCACGATCGACTTGTTGATCCTTGCCGCTCAGGCGCAAGCTTCCGCTTATACCGGCCTGGCCCTAGCCCCCGATACATGCCCCCCTGCGATCAAGCAGGCCGTAGCTGTGTTCGTTGCCGACCTGTTCGCGAACCGCGAAGGCCAGACGGTCGGCGAAAAGACCTTCTATCGTCTCCTCGCCCCGTATCGCGTGGGTGGCATGTGATCCAGGCGGGCAAGCTGAACCGTCAGCTCATCCTCTATCGTCCAATTAAGCAGCGATCCGGCTCCGGCGCGGAAACGCAGGCATGGAGCAAAGTCGCGACGGTGTGGGCTGAGCGCCAGTCGCTTAATCTGCGCGAGGTGAACCGCATGGCAGGCATCGCTGAGGCGCAGGAAGCCAAGTTCCTCATTCGCTACCGCGCCGATGTCAGCACGTTCTTCGAGGTCATGTGCGACAAGCGTCGTTACAGCGTCGTCGCCGTCGATGAGGTGGGCAATCGCGAGGGCTTAGCCCTGCTTGTGAGGGCAATCTGATGCCCGGACGCCAGAGCTTCAGAATGGAGGGGATGAAAGAGCTGAATGCGGCTCTGAAAGGCCTCGGCCCAGAGGTCGCGACCAAGGTTGGTGCGTCCGGCACTCGTCAGGCCACAAATGTGATGCGCGATGCGGTCAGGGAGGCTGCGCCACGCGGTACAGAACCCACAAAGCGCACCTGGACAAACAAGGACGGCAGCAAGGGCAGCGCCGATTACGGACGACTGCACCAGAACATCAAAACCAAGAAGGTGCGGGCCCGTAAGGCCCACACGGTCAGCTTTCAGGTCACGACCGACAAGGCATTCTGGGGCCGCTTTAGCGAGTTTGGCACCGAGCGTGAGCCTGCCCGCCCCTGGTTCAAGCCTGCCGTAGATAAAGTCGCCGGTCAGGTGATCGACGTACTCTCTGGAGAGCTCAAGAAGGCCATCGACAAAGCGGCCAGGAAGGCCCGCAAATGATCGAAAAGGCACTCTACTCCCTGTTGTCCGCAATCGCCCCAAACACTTACCCGGTAGTTGCTCCCAAGGGCGTCAAAGTACCGTTCGTGATCTACACGCGGGTAAGCACGCCCCGACTGCGCGATTTTAACGGTCCTACGGGCAATGCAATGCCTACCTTCCGCATAGATGCTTACGACGTTGGCTTCGATGCCGCTCGCGCTCTGGCAGACTCCATCCGCGTTGCACTTGACGGGCACAGGGGCGGCATCATCCAGGATTGTGTACTGATCAATGAGCAGGACTTGAGCGACTTAACCAGCGACCCCGCTTTGTCGCGCGTCCAGCTGGAGTTTCGCGTCAGCCATACGGAGTGAAAGCATAAGTATTTGGCAGCGCCCGCTTGTTGGCCTGCCCAATAAAGGAGAAGCCAACAATGGCCCAGGGAATCAACACTGCCAGCACTAAGCTGGAAATTAACTCGTCTGGAAACGTCTACACGCAGGTTAAGGGCGTCAACAGCAGCAGTGGTCTTGGTGGCGGCTCCGCTGCCGTGATCGATACGACGGACTTCGACAGCACTGCCAAGGAAAAGTCGATGGGTCTGCCTGATGAGGGTCAGTGCTCCATTGGCATGATCTTCATGCCCAAGGATGCTGGCCAGCTGGCAATGCGTGCTGCCCGCGGCACTCGCGCAGCCACCAAATTCCGTATCACTCTCGCTGATGGCACAAAGTATGACTTCACCGCATACGTCCTCACGTTCGAGCGTACAGGTGAGCAGGATGACGTTGTAAAGGCTTCAAGCAACCTCGAGATCACCGGCTCGGTCGTTGAAACGACGGCGACAGCCTAATGCGTCTTTTCAGCCGTTCGGACATGCTGGCTGCTAAACTGCCGCACCGCGACGTTCGTGTTCCAGAAATGGGACCGGACGGCGCGGTGCGCGTTCAGCAGATGAGCGTCAACACCCGCGCCAACTGTAAGCGTGGTCGGCAGGCCGCCTTGCGGTAGGGCCTGTGGCTGAGATGCTTGCGGCCTTTGACGAGGGCGCAGGCGGTGCGGGAAGTTGTAGGTTCT
>NZ_LMMH01000018.1:0-12998 GCF_001422185.1 Sphingomonas sp. Leaf257 | reverse complement strand
AGGCTGCATGGCGGTGCGTCGCCTCGGCACGCAGCAGGTCGGTCAGGACCTCCATGGTCGTGCGCTTGCGCTGGAGACCGGTAGTGACCGCCTCGTCGAAGGCGCCAGCCATGCCCTTCAGCCCCAACTCGGCCATGGCCGTCATCATCTCATGCCGCTGCATGGAGACCTCGCAGGCTGTCATAGCGGTTGCAGTCGGCACGGGGCGGATGGCGCAGCGCCAGATCTTCTGGCGTGACAATAGTCAGCGGTCGCGGCGGTTCGCGCCGGCGGGCCAGGATGTTGACGATGACGTCGTCGCTGGCGACGCCGGCCAGCAATGCTTCGCGCACGGCCACTTCTACCGCCTCCAGCCCGTCGTCGAGCACCGCTGCCAGCACCCGCACGAACCGCCGGTCGGCATCGTCGCCGGTGCCAAGCTTGCGCCGCAGTCGTGCCAGCGCAGGCGGCAACTCCCAGCCCTGGAACGGTGCGCCGTTGCGCAGGGCACCCGGCTTGGTCACCAGCACCGGCAGATAGTGCCACGGGTCGTAGATGGTCCGGTCGCGGCCGAAGAACCGGGGATGGTCGGCGACGACTTCACCGTCGCAGCGCACGACGATGCGGTCGGCATAGGCGCGGACCTGGACGGCACGTCGCACCACCCTGGCAGAAACGGAATAGCGGTTGCGGTCGAAGCTGATGAGGCATGTGCCGCTTACCGCATGCTCGCTCTCGTGGAAGCCGTCGAAGGGTGCGACAACAGGCTGGAGCACCGCCCGTTCTGCTGCCCATGCCTGGGCGACTGTCAGCTCCTTCTGCTCGGGATGCTGGTGCAACTCTGCCCAGCGCCGACACTCCGCCTCCAGCCAGCCGTTCAACTCCTCGAGGCCGGTAAATCGCAGGCGCGGCTGGAAGAAGCGACCGCGTGCGGTCTGCACCTGGTTCTCGACCTGACCTTTCTCCCAGCCCGACGCCGGCGAGCAGGCGGTCGGCTCGACCATGTAATGGTTGGCCATGACCAGGAAGCGACGGTTGAAGACCCGCTCCTTGCCGGTGAACACGCTCGTCACCGCCGTCTTCATGTTGTCGTAGATGCCGCGCGTCGGCACGCCTCCGAAGAAAGCAAACGCCCGTGCATGCGCGTCGAACAGCATCTCCTGTGTCTCGCGGGGATAGGCCCGCACATACATTGCCCGCGACGCGCACAGCCGGACATGCGCGACCTTCACGCGCATCGGCTTGCCCGAGATCTCGACGTCCTCGTGGCTCCAGTCGAACTGGTAAGCCTCGCCCGGCCGGAACAGCAGCGGGATGAACGCCGGCGCATTCATCACGTCGCGACGCTGCGCCTGCCGCCAGCGCGCCGCATAACGGCGAACCGCGTCGTACGAGCCATCGAACCCCTCGCGTAGCAGCAGGTCGTGGATGCGCGTGAGGCGCAGCTTCTCGCGCCGCGGCCGTGCCTCATCTTCCTCCAGCAACGCATCCAGTCGCGCCTGAAACGGCCCCAGCTTCGGCAGCGGCTGCACCTCTCGCCGATAACCCATGTCCGCTTCCGGCGCCCGGATCGCCTTGCGCACCACCTTGCGCGACAGGTGCAGGTCCCGCGCTATCGCCTTGATGGCCTTGCCCGACGCGTGCTCGCGCCGGATCCTCAACACCGTCTCCAATACCAGCATCCCGATCTCGCCGCCTGACACACCGCCAAGCGAACAGCCTAGAACACCAGGATGAGGGGTCCCTTTTCGACGCCGATCACCCCGCTAACGGGGTCCCTTTTCCACGCCGATCCACAGCTGGGAGCTGGGCGGGGCCGAGCCGCCGGTGGTTCTGATGGCGAAGCTCCGGCGCGACTACGATGTCGATCCCGAATGGGTGATCCTGGGCGAGGATACCATTCCTCGAAGCTACTACGGCCCGGTCGACTGGGACAGGCTCGATCGCCTGCGCGCCGACGTGGACGCCGTCTGCAGGGACGTAGGGCTGAAGCTGCCTGACGAACGCAGCCAAGCGCTCGCGCGCGTGATATACGACGGAGGAGCGGACGCGGGTGCTGCCAACCGCAAGCAGCTGCGCGGTACGCTGCTCGCCTTGTCGCTGGGGGACTGAGATGGGCAGATCCAGAGATGAACAGCTGGCGGCCTGGACGGCCGAGACGCGGCGGGTCGGGTTCAAGCGGCGCAACTGGCCGGTCGTGCGCCGACTGGCAGCGCTGTGCACTGGACTGCTGCTGGCAGGTCTGGCGGCCCGTCTGCTGGGCTATGCCCCTGCCCTCGCGGCTGCCTGCTGGATCGCCGCAGCTGTCACCAGCGCGGTCATGCTGATCTGGTTCTTCGACCCGCGCCGCTTCCGCGCACGGCCGTCCGGCAGGTCCTGACCGCACGGAAGCAGACGCGAGCATCCGGGCTCGACATCGGCTGCTGCTGGCACACCGGCCTTGTCCATGACGCCCGACGAGAGATGAGCCTGTGCTCCCAGGGGAAGCAGCGCACGGGTCGGTTGCTTGCGACCCTCATGTCGCTGCGCAGCCGGTGGATCACGGCCACCGTAGCGCTGTAGCACCCTTGTAGCACGTCACGAGGTAGCTTTCGCGAAACCCGCAGCACGGCCGATATCCTGCTACATCAATGATAAATCACGATCTTATTCTCTGAACACGGCCGCTATCCATAGCGTGGTGTGTGCTCCTTCACTGCGCGATCCGGACGCTGTGGTATCGATGCCGTGGTGCTTCGGTATTCATTCCGGCTTCCAGCGGGGCATCCGGGCCGGCGTGTCAGCCGGCCAGCAAGCGAACTATCATTCTACCCGGACCGCCTACTCGGCGGTACGCCAGCGGGTTCAGCGCGGGATCCGGAACATATCGCCTGCCACCGGCGCTGCCGCTGCCAGAATCTTCTCAGCGGCACGACGCTCGCGCGCTTGGGCGCGTCGCTCTTCGGCAATCCGGGGATCGCTGGCTTCCGCCTCCAAACCAGAGGTAGGGTCCGGTGCCTCCATCACCCGGATCCCTTTGCCACGTTGGGCCACGTCCTTGCGCCTGGCGCGCTCCTGCTGGACCGCGCTGGTCATGTCGGATCTCAGAAGGACGTAATCGGGTTCGTACCGATGCTGGCGCATCAGCTCAGCGAGCGCGTGAACGGCGAGGTCGTCACCGACCGCGGCATGAACCGCGCGCAGCCAGCGCGGCGAGGCGTAGCGATGCCGCAAGGTCCAGAGCCCTCGCCCCATCTCGGTCACGAACAGGGCCACCCAGAGGACGAGCATACCCCGTCCGGCGACGACCGGTCTGGCGCCGATCGCCTTGGCGATACCGATCGTCACGATCAGCATCGGCAGGAAGACCACGACGCTGATCGCATAAGGGACGACGTTCAGCTGGCTCACCTCCCATCGTGCGATCAGCCGGTCAGCCACCGGGACGCGCTCAGTCACGCCAGGGATCATGGCTGCTGGCCGACCAGCTGTCGTGATGCTGGAAATGGTCATGAGCACCGCTGTCCCAGCGATCGTGGCGCTGCCAGTCGGACTCGTAATCGTGCGACCGGGTAGAACCGTAGGGATTGCCGGCGACGTCGGGGGTCCCCGTTCCCGCGATGGTCGGCAATCCGGTCGCCGGATTGATGTCCGTGCCGTGGTTGCCGATCCCCAGACGGTCCGGGAGCGTCCAGTCTTCGAACCAGGTAGCGATGCGCTCGAACAGTCTCATGTCAGCACTCCCGATCGGAAGCCTGGACGATATACGCTTTCCGCATATCCCTCAAGCCGGTCTAAATGCTTCTGGGTGCCCGCCTTCTCTGTTCCATCAGACCTGCACGCCCGCATCGTCGCTGCGCTGACCGTGGCACGGCGGGACGCCAGGCTTCGTCAGGTCGACCTCGCGAAGCGGCTCGGATGGCAGCAGGCCTATGTATCGCGTTACGAAACCGGCGAGCGCCAGTTGAGCGTGGATGAATATGTGGCGGTCGCCTTGGCGATTGGGGTCGATCCGGTGGCATTGCTCGGCGAGCTTCTCTCTCAAAACTGCTCGTAATCACAGCTCAGGAACGCCCATCGAGGCCTGCCCAGGCGCATCTGCCGGCGATACCCCCCACCCGATTAACGTCGCGAACATCTGTTACGATGCCGAACGCGAGTTCGCTGGCCTCTACGATCCAGCGCGATCGCACACACCGATGAAACCGACGATCGGTTCGGGGTATCTCCCTGCCCTACCCTTTCAATGAGCGTGACGCCGACACATACACACCGCGGGATCGGCTTGGCTTCTCCCGGAAGCCTGCGGCCGTTAGGCCGCTTCTGTGACGGCGAATAGCCGGCACGTAACAAAAGCGCATTGCTCTTGGGCAATTCCGCTCCGAATCTCCTTTTCGCCTCTTTGATCCATGCTGTGGGGTTAAGTGATTCTGTTAAATAGGAATTGTTAAGAAGGTTAAGGGGTCCAAAAACCGGAATCTTTCTCGCATTTTCAGTAGCCTACGGGAATGCCTGGTGGGCGAAACCCCGTGATTCGGTGGGTGAAACCCCGATAGTGCGGTGGGTAAAACCCCGAAGTAATGGTGGGTGAAACCCCGAGTCAGACGCCCCGGAAACCGCGTACTCGGATCGGTTATCCATGGGCTGAGGGGTTGTTTGCCATCGGAAGCGGCGTGCCAGCGACTGCTGCAAGACTGTGCCGGGTGGGTAAAACCCCGATAGTCGGGTCAGCGGTGGGTGAAACCCCGATAGTCAGCGTCGCCCGGCGAGCTGGTCCATCCGGGCATCCACCTCCGCGGTGCGCCGGCGATCGGCGTCAAAGCGCGCACGCCGCTCCTCCTCCGCCCGCATCTTCTCTGTCAGCGCCAGCGCCTCGGCCTCACCGCGGCGTCTGAACTGGACGGCCGGACTCCTGTCGGTCGTCTCCGCCAGCTCCATCGCATAGTCGGGGAGCTGATCGGCCTCGATCACGCGCCGGAGCATCCGGTTAAACTCCTTGGGCTGGGCGTCGCTGCCGGTCTTGTCGCGCAACACCTCGACCCGGCACAACCACCCACCCTGCTGCGAGCCGACATGCTTGCGCGCGATGCGATACAGCGCCCGCTCTAGCCCCCCAGACAGGAGGAAATAGTCGGGGTGCATAGTCAGCAGCGACTTCTCGTTGACGATGCCCTCGTAAACCCAGTCGGATAGGGTCAGCGTCATCCCACGCGGCTGTTCGGTGTCGGCGTCGGTATCGAACGTCCAGCTATCAAGCCAGTTGAAGCCCGCCTTCTGCCTGCGCTTCGTCGCCCGGATCGACGTCGTGATGGATGTGGTCTGAAGCCGGAGCAGCGCGGCTTGCAGCTCCTGATAGTCCCTGCCCCCGGTGCTGCGCTTGATTGCCCGCAACAGGTCGTAAGGCGTCGTCGTCAGCGTACGCGGCAGGTCGTTCAAGCCCTGCTGCTTCATGCGGTTCAGCGTGGACGCCGCCCAAATCAGGATATCGGCGTCCCAGATCGTCGCCATGCCATAGTCGGGGATCGCCTGGACGCGCACCCATGCCTCGCCATCCAGGCTTTTATACTCGATCGGCTTCAATCGTTTGCGCTTCTGAAGCGAGAAGAATGGTCGCTCCATGACCTCGCGTTGGTCGCGGAGCGGTAGGTCGCCCAGCGCAGGGATGAACAGGTCAAACTCGGGGTTGGGATTGCGCCGCTTGCTCATGGCGCGAACCTGGTGTGCCCCCGCTTGACCAGATACTGGCGGAGCAGGCGTTCGGTGATGACGGTAAGCGGTTCCCCGCCCTCCTCGACGCTGAGTTGACGCAACGCACGGTGCATGTCTTCGGGAATATGGATCAGCACCGGCTTCTTGCCGGGATGGCTGCTGCGCTTGGCCGGCGCTGCCGACGTCGGCGTGCCGGCGTCACGACGCGGTCGACGTGCGGGTGCAGACTGCTGAGGCATGGGGACAGGCTCGACGGCGGGCGCCGGTGCCCGTTCTTCGGGCTGGTCATCGAAGATGCCGGCCAGCGCGGAAGGTTTTCTTGCCATCATGCCATCTCGCTTACTTGCTTAGTCGCATAGCCGCTTAGTCGCTTAGCCTCTTCATAGGCGCTTCGCAGTTCTGCTGCCGCTTTGCTGTCCGGCTCCGTCTCAGTCGCTGTCCGACCAAGGGGCGTCGCCTTGTAATAGTCCTTGCGGAAATGGAGGCGGCTGTCGAACAGCGTCACGCCCTTTGCCGCAAAACCGGCGTGAGCCTCCTGACCCTCCCCGCCCTGGTGTGGCACTTGGGTCAGGATGACCGCGAATGGCGTGCCCGCCTGCTGGACCTGCTTCACGGTCTGCAACACCGAATGAACGTCTAGCCCGCGCGGCGCGACAGGGATGATGACGAAATCCGCCTGCTCGGCCGCGAGCATGGCGATGTCTTTCGAGTTCGCCGGCGTGTCGATGATGATGAGGTCGATCTTACCGCTGCTTCGCCCGCGCGAGACGTGGAGCGGCAGGCCGGCGACGCTGCTGTCCTTCACCATCACGTCGTCCATGTCGCGACGTTCCGACCAGTAGAGCGCCGACCCTTGCCGATCGTCAGCATCGAGGATCACGACGGACGCCCCCTCGCGCGCTGCCTCGACGGCGAAGCCGGTAGAGAGGGTCGTCTTGGATTGACCGCCCTTCTGCGCGATCACGGCCCATACCTGCATGACTGCTACTCCCACTAAGCGGCTAAGCGACTTATGCCGCTTAGCCGCTTAGTAGTAAAGCCAATTAGTCGCTTAGCCACCGTCGCCCATTCGGCGTCTTGAGCAAATGGTGACGCATCGGCCCATGATCGATGACGGGCAAAGCGGCGTGCCGAAATGCCTGTCGCCGCTGCACCGATTGTCCAGCACGCGCCGATCGCCTCGCCCTTGGCACCGCGACTGATGAAGCCGATCGCGCCGCGCATTTGGGAGGGCAGGGGAGCATCCAGCGCCTCGAACAGTGGGCCATGCCGGTCGCCATCCGGTTCGGTCAGCTCTCGCGATTGTCCTGTTCCATAATCCTCTCCTGGCAAATCGCTCTTGGGCGATGGCCAAAGCCATCGGCCCTGCCTCGTGGCGAACAGCGGGCGGTGAGGGGACAGCGGGCATCTGCCGGGATGGTGCGGGCGCAGCGCAGCGAGCCACAGCTCGGCTGATTGCCGTTGCTGGGAGGGGGAGTCATGCCCACTTCCCTCATAAAAGCGACGTTACAGGCTCGCTGGCGTCGTTAGGACGCGTGCGCGCGCCGCGCGAGTGATCGTCACCTGCTAGGAATGAGCCGCCGATCGGCGGCTCGATCGAAGCGCAGTGGAGATGGAGCGCGGTCCTACACGGGACGCGGGACGCGCCGACACTATTCCATGCGGCTAAGCTGCTAAGCTGCTAAGCTGCTAAGCTGCTAAGCGGCTAAGCGGCTAAGCTAGGCCGGCTTCCATTGAGATGGTGTTTTGAAATCCTTTCATTCAAAAATTGGCAGTCAAGTTCGTTCCTGACGGCTCAGCCAGTCTGTGCTGGTTGGACCTGTGTTGCGGGCTGTGGAGGATCAATCCGCTTTAACTCATAAAGCGTCGCCGCTGCTGTAGCCATAATTGCCTGAAAGCGAACCTGCCACTCGCCGTATAGCCATGGCTTATTTTCAAAGTCCTCAATAGCTACTATTTGCTCCGCAACCTTAGAGCCCGACTCATAATTCGAGTTTTGCGATACGGCGTGTCATGCGCCTGATGGAAGCGATGATGAGCCAGGCTTCGGCGGAGGCGACGGACGCCTCCCAATCTTTGGCGAGACGCCGACATCGGTTGAGCCATGCGATGGTGCGCTCGACGACCCAGCGCCGGGGCAGGACGACGAAGCGGTGGGCATCGGAACGCCGGACGATCTCGATGGCGAGGTGGTCGATATGCGCGATAGCGGCGGCCAGTTTCTGCCCGGCATAGCCGCCATCGGCGAAGAAACGGCTCAGGGACGGATAGGCGTCGCGACAGCGTTCGATGAGGTCCGGTGCGCCGTCGCGGTCCTGGATGTCAGCGGAGAGCACCAGTCCGTCGAGGAGGTTGCCGGCCGTGTCGGTCGCGATATGGCGCTTGCGGCCCTTGATCTTCTTGCCGGCATCATAGCCGCGCGGCCCACCCGCTTCGGTGGTCTTGACCGACTGGCTGTCGATGATGCCCGCAGTCGGTTCTGCCTCGCGCCCTTCGGCAATCCGTACTCCGGCTACCAGCACCGCGTTGATCGCATCGAGCAGGCCGCTGTCGCGCATCCGGTAGAAATGGTACTGCACGGTCGTGAACGGGGGAAAGTCCCGGGGCAGTTGCGCCCACTGGCATCCCGTCGCGGCAAGGTACTGGATCGCGTTCCACAGATCCCGTGCCCGGTGCAGGCGCGGGCGGCCCACCTTCGTCGTTCGAGCCAGCAGCGGCGCAATGATCGCCCATTCCGCATCGGTGCAGTCGCTTGTGTAACGCAGCCTACTTCTGTCATGCTCGCGACGAGCGGTTTCGGTCCAGCCCATGTGCTCTCCAAGGTCTTCGCAAAACCCGGTGAATCACAACTGACTGAAATCGCTCAACCTAATTTTCGGTCGGGTTCTAAGGCTTCAAGACGGAATGGGTGGCAGAGCGTTCATCGTCACTCGGCTGATACGCCTTTACCCATTCTATATCCTGGCCCTGGCGCTGGGCACCGTTGAATTAGCATACTATTATCGAAACGATCATCTCGCAGCAGAGATAATACTGTCCAGCGTCTTCAACTTCGTGATGTTGCCATCGCCGCCTGTGGGCATCCCCTACCAACCGCTGTTTCCTGCCAACTTCGTAGCCTGGACTCTTTCATTCGAGCTGTTCGCGAACGCTGCTTACGGCTTTGGTTTTGGGGTTCTAACTCACAAACGACTGGGAGTGATCGTTGGTATATCGGGTTTGATGCTTTTGGCATTGGCGCTCGTTCGCGGCAATCTCAATGGAGGAGCATATTGGCCTGATGCTCATCTTGCCGCAATCAGGGTCACCTTTTCATTCTTTGTCGGAGTTTTGATTCATCGCGCGCGGGAGACAGGAAAACTAGCACCGCTATTTTCCGTGAAATTACCCCAAATCATCATCATCGCAATCACGGTCGGTGCCCTTGGTTCACCCATATCACCTGTTTTGCGGGGGTTATTCGATGCGGCCTGCGTGCTGCTCGTCTTTCCACTGATTGTAGCCGCTTCGATTGGACGCAACCCTGTACCAAGCCGAGGAATGTGCGCTTTCCTCGGGGAAATTTCTTATCCCATCTATGTCTTGCAAATCCCCGTCTTCACGATTGGGGTAATGGGCCTGCCCAAACTTCTACCAGGTCTGCCGCAATTACCCGCTCCCTGGTCCGGGATTCTCCTGCTGGCTGCACTCTGCACCGCGTCCTGGTTCATGGCCACGCGCATCGATATCCCGCTGAGGCGCCGGTTGAACGCTGCGGTACTGCGGCATCTCCAACCTGGGTAGAGGCTTAATGATTCCACGAGGATCCGCTTTGATGGCCAAGCCCGCCCATTCACATACCGCAATTCGAGAAAGCCAGACATGATCCAGCGCGCTAAGCTCCGTTTTCCTCATGTGACGCTACGGCCCGACCCGTCGCGTACCCTGGTCAGGCCGTTTGAGCCCGGCTATCCGCGAGGTTTCGACGCTGGCACGACCCGCACTCAGGAAACGGTCAATCTGATCCTGTCGCTCGGCGAGGCGGAGCTGACCCGTCAGCTGGAGGGCGTCACCGCGTCCCTGGATGAGAACCACCGCGACGTCGACACGATGCTGCGGCGGCGTTTTGACGAGGTCGCCGATCACTTCGACGGCGCCGATCGCTGCGACGATGCGCGACGCCGACTGATCGGAGCCTATTTCAGTCAGGAATACGCCTATGAGAGCGCGGCGTTGTTCAATCCCAGCGCCGTGCTGCATCCCGACCAAAGCGACGTTGGCGATGGCGAGGTTCGGTTTATCCTCTCGCTGCGCGGGATCGGCGAGGGCCATCTGTCTTCAGTTACCTTCCGTACGGGGCGGTGGAAGCCGGGCGGCACGCTGGTTGTGGACGATCCCAGCTCGGTGTCGATGCAGCCCATTATCGAGCGTGCCGATACAGACGACCTCGCCCGGCTTCGGTATGACGGCAGCGAGACCTTGTCGGAAACTGTGCTGTTTCCCGTGCTGCCTAGCCAACGCCAGGGGATCGAGGATCTCAGGCTGGTCCGCTTTGACGAAGGCGACGGCACATTCGCCTACCATGGTACATACACTGCGTTCAGCGGCGCGGAGGCGCGATCGGAGCTGCTGACCACGACCGACTTCAGAACGTTCGAGATGCGCGCGCTTACCGGCGATGCCTCATTGGGCAAGGGGATGGCGCTTTTTCCCCGTCGGATCGATGGCCTGTTCGCGATGCTCGGTCGCCAGGACAACAAGAACATCTGGCTACTGAGATCGGACGACATCCTCCACTGGGGCGGTGGCGCCAAGCTGATCGAGCCGCGGTATCCGTGGGAGTTTGTCCAGATGGGCAATTGCGGCTCACCGATCGAGGTGGACGAGGGCTGGCTCGTCTTGACGCACGGGGTTGGCACGGTGCGCAACTACTGCATCGGCGCCTGCCTGCTCGACAAAAACGACCCCTCGAAGCTTTTGGCGCGGACGCCTCGCCCGGTTCTGGCTCCCAGCCCTAAACAGCGCGACGGCTATGTTCCTAATGTCGTCTACAGCTGCGGCGCGCTCGTCGTCGGCCGCGATCTACTGCTCCCCTACGCAGTGGCGGACAGCTTCACCGCGTTCGCGACCACGACGGTCGACGATCTGCTCGCAGTGATGGAGTGATTGGGCGGCGTGCCTTGAGGGATTTCACCGCCGATTGCGTATTTAATAATATGAGCGGTTCTGGTGCGCCTGGTCAGTCGGTGGTTCCGGCCAGCGCCTGGATCCGCAGCAGCGTTTGAGGCGGTGCATGCGCCTTGCAGCCTTGGCGACTATCGTGATCCAGGCCCAAGCGATGGAGGCTTTCGCATGTCACCGCAGATTCTGAAGCTTTCGGCACTTTCCGGACTCGCAGCGGCGCTCGGCGGGTGCGCGACCTATGGGCCGCCCAGCCGTAACATCGCCTATTTCGCAGTGCCGTGTAATACGCCGGGAGCTTTCGTAGCGCAGCCCTTGTCAGCGCCGGACGCGCCTCCAGCCACGCCCGGTCCCGGGGGACCCGGCGGCCCAGCCGCGCAAAATGTGCAAGCTTGCATGATCGCGGTGCCCGCCCAAAATTTGGCATATAATGCGCGCTATCGGGGGGGCGGGGGCTATTACGATCCCTATTATGGCTATCCCGGCTATGGGTCGCCCTTCTATGGTTCGATTGGGATCGGCTTCGGACTTCACGGCGGTGGTTATGGACACGGTGGCAGCTTTGGCCATCGCGGCGGCTTCGGTCATGGTGGGGGCGGCGGTCATGGCGGCCACTGACGCGCCGATCTGTTCGAGCTTGTTCGTACGGGAAGCGTAGCCGCAGCGACACCATCCGACTTTGCTTGGATGACGACTGCCGGGCGTATTCGGGACAGGAATCATCCTACGCGACACCCGGCGTGTGAGGGACGAACGCCGTGCGCACGTAAATGTGAATAGAGCGCGCGCTAGAGCCGGCTTGGGAGAATGGCTTTATGCGTACAGCAGCTGACACGTCGACGTCGCAGGAAAACGTGGATTGCATCATCATCGGCGGTGGCCCCGCCGGACTGACGGCCGCGACCTATCTCGGGCGCTTTCTACGCAACTGTGTCGTCATCGACGCGGGAGCGGGGCGTGCGAGTTCGATTCCGCGGTCACACAATTTGCCGGGCTTTCCAGACGGGATTGGTGGTGCTGATCTGCTATCGCGGATGAAACGGCAAGCACAGGCTTACGGCGCGACGATCGAGCAGGGCAAGGTGGTTCGCCTGGCGATCGTCGAGGACGGGTTCTCCGTCGCGACGGAAACGACAAGCTGGCAAGGCCGTACCGTGATCTTGGCGACCGGCGTCCGAAATCACCGGCCTTCAATGCCTCAGGCGTCGCACGATGCTGCATTGGCGCGCGGCCTGATCCGCTATTGCCCGGTGTGCGACGCTTACGAAGCGAAGGGCGCCAATATCGCTGTGCTGGGCTGTGACGATCATGGTGCTGCCGAGGCCGAGTTCCTCCGCCCCTATGGCGCGCGGGTGACGCTGCTGGCGCAGCGCTCGCCCGAACTCTCCTGGCCGGATGAGGCGCGGCTTATTAGGCTCGGTGTCGACGTCATCAAGGAAGCGGTGAACCAGATATCGATCGAAGGCGATCAGATCGCGGTTCGACTGGCAGATGGGCGTCGCCTCTCGTTTGATACCCTGTATCCGGCACTTGGCTCCTCGCCGCATACGCAACTCGTCGCCGGGATCGGCGTGAAGCTTGGCGAAGGCGGCTGCGTTGTCACCGACGCCCATCAACAGACCTCGGTTAGCGGTTTGTACGCGGCTGGCGATGTCGTCGAAAGTCTCGATCAGATCAGCGTTGCAATGGGTCAGGCCGTGAGCAGCCCCCACCGGGTGGTCCGGGTAGATAGTTAGTGCATTGTCGTCTCCGCCGCCATTGCCGGTCGGAGGTGGAGCGAAGCGGAACCGGAGGCCGGCAATGGCGGTGTCGCCGCTTCCGGGGCGGGTGGTCGATAGCCGAGGCTGCTGTGCGGTCGGACAGTGTTGTAGTGACGCCGCCACGCCTCGATCAGCACCCTGGCTTCAGCGAGGGTGTAGAAGATCTCGCCGTTCAGCAGCTCATCCCGCAGCGAGCCGTTGAAGCTCTCGTTGTAGCCGTTCTCCCATGGCGAGCCCGGGGCGATGTAGAGCGTCTTCACGCCGATCTGCCTGAGCCAGGTCTGGACGGCGGCGGCGATGAACTCGCTGCCATAGCACATTGGGAAGCGCTGGTTCGGGGGCCGCTATGGCCCTGATGAAGGCAAGGCCGCGAAGCGGCCGCAGGCTTCATCAGGGCAAGCCATGGTCGGT
>NZ_LMMH01000017.1:0-22693 GCF_001422185.1 Sphingomonas sp. Leaf257 | reverse complement strand
TGGATCGGCGCGGCCGAGGCCAGGTTCGGATTGACGATGCGCGAGCCGGTGACGACGACGTCGTCCGATGCCGGATCGACATCTTGCAGGCGCTGGGTAAGATTCAGCCGGGCGTCCTCGCGCTCGGCGGCCTTCTGGCTTTCGGACTTGGCGGATACGGAAACGGCGTCCGTCGCCCCATTTGTCGGCTGCGTCGTCTGCGCGGCGGCCGGTGCCGCGACGATTGCCAGGACAGCGCTCGTGGCCAACAGGAATCCCGTGTTCTTCATATACTCCCCCTTTTTTCCAAGCGATGATTCGGCCCCGCCATCCGTCCGACCTGTCTGGTTTGCGCCTGATCGTGCGCGACCCATTCCCCTTGGACGTAAACCCTTGCGCGGGACGGATTTTCCGCCTCCCCGCTTGGGATGACAAAGACCTTATTTGGTATCTTTACGCTGATGCCAATGCTTGCAGAGCAGTCATATTTTTTCAATACTATACTACCACTGCCTGACCCGAGACGTGGGACAAAACAGGATAAGCATCTGAAAGCCCGCAATTTCCGACTTTAAAAAAATAGGATTGGGATATTCGGGACGGATTGATCGTAAATTGGTATGGCCGGTGCCTATACCTTTGACGCTTCCCGGCGGAGCTGCGGGACCTGTCGCACGGGCCTCCCGGACAAGGCCTTGCCGCCACTGCCATCATGGCTAGGCAACCTCGCCGCCAACCCAGACCGTATACGATATCGACAAGCGATCGGGTTGCGATCAGGATGCCGTCATGATCCCGCTGATTGCTCTTGCCCTGCAGCTCGCCCCCGAAACCGTACATAGCCGGGGGAACCCGATATTGGCCGACGGGCGTACCTATTCGACCGACCCGGCGCCCTTGGTCGATGGCGACACGCTCTGGATCCTGGCGGGGCGCGACGAGGCGCCGGACGGGGTGAACGACTTCATCATGAACGAGTGGCAGCTGCTCTCGACCCGGAACCCCGCGAGCGGCGTGTGGCGGCATTACCCTGCCATCGCCCGGCCGGAGCGCGTCTTCGCCTGGGCCGAGCCTGGCCGCGCCTATGCCGGGCAGATCGTGAAGGCGCGCGACGGACGCTTCTATATGTACGCCCCGGTGCTCCAGCGCGACGGCGACACGAAAGACCGGTTCGCGATCGGCGTCGCAGTCGCCGACCGCCCGACCGGGCCATGGCGCGATGCGCACCCCTCGGGCCCGATCATCTCGCAGAGCGTGCCCGTCGCCAACGACATACAGAATATCGACCCGACCGTGCTGATCGATGATGCCAAGGGTGGGGACGACCGCATCTATATCTATTGGGGCACCTTCGGGCGGCTGCGCGCGATGGAGCTGGCCCCCGACATGGTCACCCCCAAGGGCTCCGAGCAGGTCGTGACCGGCGCGACCGGCTTTTTCGAGGCGCCTTGGGCAATGAAGCGGCGAGGCACCTATTATCTGCTCTACGCCGCGAACAATGCCGGACCCGACAGCCCCTGTACCCCAACGCTCTATCATGCCTGCCAGGCCTATGCCTCGGCACCGACGCCGATGGGGCCCTGGACCTATCGCGGCGTGGTGCTGCGCCCGGTGTCGTCGACCACCTCCCATGCGGGCGCGGTGGAATATAAGGGGCGCTGGTATCTGACCTATCATACGGCGGATGCGAAGGGCGGCGGGCATTTCCGCCGCTCGGTCGCGATCGATCCGATGATCTGGGACGACAGCGTCTCGCCCCCCGCCATCCGCCCGGTCCAACCGACCCGGGCACCCGCGCCTCCTGCCGCCCCGACCCGCAATGTGGCTTTAAGCGCTTGGCCTACCGCCTCCAACGCCCCCGGCCCGGCGCAATATTGGATCGCCGCGCTGAACGACGGCGTGGTGCGCACCAGCCCGCTGCCGCCTGACATGTGGGGCAACTGGACGAAGCAGAACCCGGCCGGCGAGTGGATCGAATATCGCTGGCCCCGGCCGGTGACGCTGAACGCTGCCCGCATCCGCTTCTTCGCCGACCATCCGGCAGGCGCCACCGAAGGCGTCGCGCCCCCTGCGGCTTGGCATCTAGAATATTGGGACGGGGGCTGGCGGCGGATCGCGGGCGCCTATCCGACCGGCACCGACGGCTTTCAGGAGGTGCACTTCCCGCCCGTCACCTCCTGCTGCCTGCGCGCGGTAATGGACGCATCGGGGGCGGAGGATCGCCATGCGGGCCTCGCGGTCGAGGAGTGGGAAGCGCTGGCGCCGACCCGTGCTCCGGTCATGCCGAGCCCCGTAAAGGCGCCTGCCAGCTGCGCGGGCGACTGACCGGCAATTTGTAATCGGATATTTCAACACGGCCTTGCCGGGTCGGTCAGCCTGTCCCATCCGGTCAGGGCGTGTATGGCGTTCCAGGGCCTTGGGGGCCTATCAGCAGTTTTTCGACTTCCTGCCGGGGCCGCTCAGCGGGTTGGGGCGCAGGCCAAATACACCTATGTCGACAGCAGCGTGACCAACCCTTTCGCCACGGCAGGGTCGAACATTCCGACGATGGTGCCGCTCGAAAAGCTGTCCAAGCACAGCTTTAATCTGGTCGGCCTGTACGAAAAGGGGCCGATCACCGGGCGTCTCGCCTGGAGCTGGCGCGGTAAATATTTCGACACCACGCAAGGCAGCGGCGCGAACGGCATCCCTCAGTTCCGGAAGCCCTATGTCTCGCTCGATGCGTCGGTCAGCTATAATCTGAACACGCACTTGGCGGTGTCGCTGGATGCGGTGAACCTGATCTACTGCATGAACCTGACCTATATCGGCATGATGAGCTAGCCGCTGCAATATACACTGAACGACCGGCGGTTCAGCTTTTCGCTCCGCGCAACCTATTGACTTGGGGCCGATGGCCTACAGGCAGGGCAAATTAGAAGACAAGTATCGAGCTTTGAGGCGGACCGAACGTCACCCCCCGCTCGAGATCGAGGTGTCGCCGTCAGATGTATCGACAGACGGCATGGTATCGGTTTCGGGGGCGGGCTGAACGGCAGCCTGAATTTCGCTGGGGGCGCAGCGTCGGAAGTCCTGCGTTTCGCTACCGTTGAAGAGTGTGGACATGGTGTTGTTGTCTGCGTCTGTGATATCAAACGTCAAACTTCCACTGGGTCCAATCATACTGACCCGGCGACCCTGCATCGTCCAGCGGAAGCTGGCACCATCGCCAAAGTCTGCGACGCCGCCTTTGATGAAGCCGAAATAGCCTTTTTGGGAGCACGCGTCGCTGCCAGCCTTTGCCCCCACCCAACGCCCTATCAGCCAACCGGGTTTGACCAGTGCGGTCAGCTTTTCTTCGACGACCTTGTCGGCTTCCTCGGACGCTGCGCGTTCGGCCCGTTCGGTATTATCGTCGACCAATTGCTGGTGATAGGCATCAATGCCTTGGGCGGTGACGAGGAACTGGCCGTCGTCACGTGCCGAGGGCGAGACGGAGATGTTGAGCGGGGCATGGTCGATCAGTGCTCCGCCGGGGCCCTGGACCGTCACGCTGGTGTTGCACAGCGCCTTGTGGACCTGGGGATCATAGCTCTCCAGCGTGGCATTGCTGAAGGTGACCGAATAAGCTTTGGCCAGGTCGGGCTTGGGCGCGATCATCTCGCGCAGCGTGTCTTCGACTTCGGGCGCTACGCAGATGCGTGCGTCACCGGCTTTAAGGAGCGCAGTGGCGTCATTGGCGGCAGGCTTGCAGCCGGGCAGCAGGATGAGACCTGCGCCCAGCATGATGATGGCTTTGGACATGGATGTTGCGCCTTTCAGAGGGGCAAAGAACTCGTGGATGGGAGACGGTGGGCAGTTGGCGTGGACCGCTAGTGCCGGGGCAGGGGTGCCGGGCAGAGGCTGATGAAATCGCGCGCCGACATGGGCAGGTCGGGAAAGGGAAAGCGGTTGACGGTGCCACCCGACCGTAAGGCAATGCTGGTCGCCCGGGTCAGGGCGGTCAGCTGATCGTCACCGAGCGGGATTTGCCACTGGATATCCGAGCCGACGGGCTGCCAACTGATGTCGACCGGGCGAGACATGGTGCTGTCTGGGCTGATGATGTCGAGGGTGGCGCGGGTTTCGCCCTGCGTTACCGAACTTCGGCTATGGCCGGTGATGAGCAGGGTGGGATCACTATCCGTGCGCCCGATCTTGTACTCATAGCGGCTTCCGGACGAACGGGTGCGGACATAGCAGATGCCGCGGCGGATGGGGTACATCGCCCACGACCCCAGGGTGAGGGGACCATCCGCATCGATGGCCGCCACGCGGCTGGCCAGATAGTCGCCCCGCAGCTTGAGCTTGAAACTCTCGAACAGCTGCCCCAGCGCGCGGTCGGCACGGGGCAGGCCGATGGCCTTGCTGACCACACCGCGCAGGTTTGCCCACCCGCGCATACAGGCCATGCGTGCGGGTTGCGCAGCAGCCAGGTCGGTCTGGCCCGCTTCGATGAGACGCGCGCCTTCGGTGGCAGCACACATCATCCAGCCCCGGGTCAGCGGGCGGAAGGGCTCGTCGAACAAGCGGCCGGTATCAGCGACCGTCTGTGGGTTTGTCGTGGTGTATTGGGCATAGGCTGCCGGGGCAGCGGCCAGCAGCACGAGGCTGGTCGCCCAGCCGAGATGATGTCGGGGCATGGATGTGCCTTTCCAAAAAAGACAAAGGACCGGGGGATGGGAGACGGTCGGCAGATGTCTGGCGCAGCCGCTTCTCGGCTACATTGGGTGGTCAGGGCTGTTTGGCGTCTCGCGGGTCGCGGCACTCCTGGAGGAATACCCACACAGCAGCGTCGGTAGGCGGCACGTCGATGCGGTCCAGCGTCGTGTGGGTTGATAGGACCAGCTGGTGGAGCTGCATCACGAAGTCTTCGTCTTGCGCGCCGACTTCGAAGCTCCATTGCACGGCGGGCCCTTTGGCGACCCAATTGGCCTCGGTGGTGCGCGGCGTGCGCCCCGGTGCGCCATAAAGATCGATCGTCCCCGTGCCCTTGCTGGCGGCCATGGGTTTGGCAGGTATCAGCTGGATGACGACCTCGACCGGTCCCTCCCAGCTGACATAATCGACTTTGACCTTCTGCTGGATGGACTCGTGAGACGCCAAGCAGACATTGTAGCGGATGGGGTAGAGCTTCCACTCCCCGACGGTGCGAGGGCCGGCCTTGTCGATGGCCTCGACGCGGTATTTCAGAAACGCTGTGGATAGCTGATCGGCGAGGATCGCATCTATTCTGGCGATGACCTTATCGGCGCGCGGGGCCGACATGACGAGGGTCAGCGACCGGCGGAGGTCAGCCCGTTCCTGGCTACAGGCTGCAGGAAACAGTTCGGCTGTTTCGAGATCATTCTCGCCCGCGTCGAAGGCTGCGGAACCTTTGGCGTTGAAGCAATCGATCCAGCGCTCGAAAAACTGTTTGTGTGGCATGACGTCGGTCTGTTCGCGGTCGGCTCTGGCCTGGGCGACGGAAATGGCAGGCGCTCGGCGCTTGGTGGTCTTTGCGTCAGCAGCCGTGCCGGCGAGTGCGACGGCAAGCGCAGCCGCGCAGGCCGCAACCCGGCGTGCATGCCTGACTCGGTAACGGAATAGGTTCATGATCATTCCCCCGTTGCAAAGGGGGTGGCACTGGCTTCGACGCTCGCGTCACCCCTATGTCCTCTCGGGGCGACGGCCGAAGCCGGATGTTGGAAACCTGGCTTACACGCAGGCGCATGCGCCTTTATCGGCCAGAGGCCGACTGGACATGCGCGCATGCCACCCGGCCTCCAAAGCTGGCGACCGAGTTAGTAAGCAGAGGTTTCCACGCCCCACGCTGCGGCTTTCACGCAGCGCAATCACGGTGCTACCGGCCTGCCTAATGCAAAGCAAGCAGGCCAGCCTGCACCGGGTATTGGTGGTGTGACCCAACTGGTGACATTCGGGTCGAATGTTCACGAGTGGAAAAGGTAGGAGGTGAGCCTCACCCAGGCCGCTCGCGCACCCGGTGTTGGCCAAGCGTCAACACGATGGTCCACTCCGCCTGGATGCGGTGGCGGCGCTTCGAGCTAGCCATGCCGGTGGCCGACAGCTGTAGGTGCTGGAGGCCAGAGCTGTCGTGCAGCCCGAGCAGGCGCGGCGTCAGCCGGGCCGCCATGGTGTAGTGGCGGTGCTCGCCCGCTAGTAGCAGCAATAGCGCATCGCCGGCCTCGAGGGTGGTGCGGGCAAGGTCGAGCCATTCGTCACGACCCACCTTTGCGTTGCCCGCAAACGGCTGGGTGACGATGATGGGCACATCGAGCTTGGCAGCGACATGCTCGGCCAGATGCATGACCATCGCCACCCAGGGCTCGGGGTCGATGCCGTCACGCACGGCGGTGGTCAGCGGCACATGTTCGGCGACATGTGCCAACCCCTGCTTGAACAGCCGCGCCGCCCAGCGCCGGTCGACGGTGACGACCGGGGCCAGCATATAGGCCAGCGCATTGATGGCGGCATAGAGCCCGCACAGCCCATCGAGCTGGCCTTGCCGCCATGGCGGGCGGGGCAGGGGGCTGGCCATCACCATTCCTCCGCCAGCATGATGGTCAGCACTCGCGTGGTGACATCCGGGTCACCCGGATCGGGTGAGCCAAACACCATAGCCTTGTCGAAACAGTCGATCTTCCAGAACAGCCGGTGCCCCTGCCATTCGAACACGCCGAAGTCGTGCTCGCCGTAGGGGTCATTGTCAGGCGTGAAGGCGTCGAACGTGCGCACCATCTCGATGATGGCGGGCAGGGCACCTGTGCCGAGACCAATGACGCCAGCGGTGGCGACCATCGCGCCCCTGCTGGGGTTGCGCCGAAAGGCATCGTTGAGCACGGTAACGGGGTTGGCAGCGCTGTCCTGGGGACGCGCGTCATCCTTCGCGGTCATGCGAATTCTCCAATAAGCCAGATTGTGAAGGGGAAGGGGGCGTCGCCTCAGACGAGGCGGATCAGCCTGTGTTGGGCGGCGCGGTCGCCCTCGATATAGCGCTCGGTGGTCGTCAGGCGGCGGTGACCAGCCAGTTCCTGGACATCACGCAGCGACCCGCCGGTACGGGCCAACAGCCGTGCCGACCGGGTGATGAAGGTACGTCTGCCGGAATGCGACGAGCAGCCGTCCAGGCCCACCCGGTCGTACAGCCGGGCATACCAGTTGACGATGCTGCGCGGGGTCATGTGGCACCCGCGTTCCGAGCGGATGACCGGGCCAGCGCGGGGGCGGTCATGCGAGCGGTGCAGCGCCAGGAGCGCATAGGCCAGGTCAGGATGCACCGGTACCCGCCGGGCAGCGGCATTCTTGGCGATGCTAGCCGCGATATACAGCTGGTCGGCGATACCGCCTTTGGGCGTCAGGACCATGGTCCAGTCGAGGCCCGACATTTCGCAGGCGCGCAGGCCCGCCTTGAAACTCAACAACACAAGCGCACGGTCGCGCAGCGCGTGCCGGTGCTGGCTGACGGCGTCGAGCAAACGACGCACGTCCGCCCGCTCCAGCACCCTGGCAGGGTGGGGCATGGTGACGATCTCCGATGAGGGATGGTGCACCAGGCAAGGGCCTAGTGTATTGTTAAACTACCACAGTTTTGCCGAAATGGCAAAGAGCAGGGTTTGGAAACCATCGGAGATCCCGCCATCAATTTTACATGCCCGTGTAAATCATCCGGGCGAGCACACGGTGCGCCCGCAGGACCGGCCCCTTGAAAGCGGTTGTTCCAAATACATGCAGGGGCCCGTTTGTGCCCGTTTTCTGCATTCCATGCGTGTAAATAGGTGATCTGCGACCGTAGAATGGAGTTTTGAATGGCAAAAATTTCTCACTCACCTCCTGCTATCCGGGAGGGTGCAAAAGAAAAAAAGAAAATTTTTCAGGACGGCATTCGGCAGGAGGTGTTGCGTTGGACAGCAGACCGCGACGCCAAGCGCATGCTCTTGGCGCTTTGTGGTATCGGTGGGCACCCGGAAGCGATGTTGGCAAGCGATGCCCCGCTCACCCATCGCGCTGGAATCATCCTCGAAAATTGGCTACTCGCTCAGCGCGATGAGCATCCCAACCGCACATTCTATCATGCTACCTTCGTCGACCAGTCCTTCAATACCGTGGACACGGAGCCGGTCGTACCGCTGACCAGAATTCGCAAACGGGTCGTTCGTCTGATATCAAATGCCGGTTTGTCGGGGTTGGTCAGGGTCGAGGTAGCCCCCCTGGTCAACCATAAGGCTAGCTATGGCCGCCCCCTTCTCTGGCACGCCCACGCGTTAGTGTGGACGGATGACGAGTTTGATCACCAAGGCTGGTCAGATCGCTTGAACAACTCCCGCCACTGGAATTGCAGTTTTGGGGCAAAACCAATCCTCGTTAAGCCCCTCGACGACGGCGTAATAGACGCGCAGAGAATCGCTCATTACATTTTTAAACTGCCAGAAGTCGCCAACTTCTTCAAAAGAGAGAGGGGTTACAATGTCATGCTTGGCGTGAAGCAATCCTATCGAGGATATTTTCGTATGAGGGTTTTGGAATGCCTAAGCAAGATCGAGTTTTGTGATACGATAGCTGGGATAGGACAGGGTGCCGATTTGCGCCAGTACATTAGGTCGCAGATTCGTGACTGGCATAATCGCAGAGGGGGGTATAGATTATCTTGTTCTGACTATTCTGCTTACGAATTTTGGGAAGAGATCAATGACGATCATGCGATAAAGCGCTACAAAAATCGTCCGGCGATAATTCGATAGAAATCCGGTGCCTTTCCGTTACTTGGCACATGTGAGTTGCCCAGGTCGTGGAACCGCCCGACCTAACATTAGACTGGTGGTTCGGGTGGCCTCTGAATCGATGGGACCACCATGACGAGGAGGTCGTGGTGATGGGATGCGAATGCTCTGCGGGCTATGCGATCAAGCGTTTCGGAGCCGTGGACGTGGAGCTGGTCACCGACTAAGTTGGGTTCTGGAGACAGGGCGAGGCTTCGTGCGGCATGGGGTGCGAGGACACCGGGTCGACAAGCGAGGTAACAAACTGCCAAATTGAAGTGTTCGTTTCATATGCCTCAACAGGAGGCCAAGGTTTCGTCGAGCTGGACCACTGATCCGGCACGGCTAGCCGAGAACACGGCTTTGGGGACTAAGCCGGCGCTGGCGGTGCAAATGACCGAGCACGCTATCCTTGCTGCAGTGCCGTTCGCTTGGGTCGCGGCGAATGTCGGTCTACGGCGTCGGCGACATCGAGCAGGCGTTGCGCCCGTGCCAGCAAGAAGTATGTGCTGGGCGTGAAGGGCAGCCATCGCTTCAGCTTGTGGGGTGACAAACCGATGGTCGCTGGTACGGCCGAGCAGGTTACCGGCGACCTCGATCCGGCGGCGTGGCAGGGTCTATCGGCGGGACTGCGGCGCTCATATCTGCCCAAAACATAATCATGATTCCAAACCACTAAAGAATCATGCTTTTAACATAACATATATTATCGCACATATATTTCATAGGCCGGTATACGAATGGCACCATGTCAATAGAGCAAGACCGTATGATGCGGAGCCAGAGAAACCTCCACCGAGGTACTGACTTGATTCTAAATGCAAGCCGCCGAAGGACAGGAGGCTGCACGACGAAGCCGTATTCGATTGACCTGCGCGATGGAGTGGTATGGCGGTAGTTGTGGAGAGCATGTTAGTCACGCAACTGCGGCCCGCTTCTAGATTGCACTAATTTCGGTGATCAAGTGGATGTGGCACTACCGGGGCACAGGCCGCTTGGTGTCAGGGACAGTGGAAGTGTCAGGGCCGGATTGGGGTCATCGCAGAATGTCTTCACGAGCGTACGCTAAGCGAAAGGGTGCGACGGGAGACTGAGCGTTGCGCGGAGGCCACGCGGTTGCTGATTGCCCAATATCAGCCTGCCCCCATGCGCGACGGCGACACGATCCGCGATCGCCAGGCCGAGGCCTACCCCACCCGTCGCGCGGCTTCGCGATGGTTCCAGCGTCTTGAATGGTGCGACGATGCCACCGACGTCGTTCAGAGGGATGCCGGGCCCGGGATCATCGACATGGATGCACACCTACGTGCGTCCGCTCGCCGCCGGCCCGGTCAACCTGCGCGCCACCAAGGAGGACTGGGACGAGACGCTGCGGCTCGCCGCCTCGATCCGGGCAGGTACCGTCCGCGCATCGGTGATGCTGCGCAAGCTCGCCGGCTATCCACGCCAGAACCCCGTCGCCCGCGCCTGGCGTGAAATCGGGCGGGTTGAGCGCACCCTGTTCATGCTCGACTGGCTCGACGATGCCGATCTGCGTCGCCGCACCAACGCCAACCTCAACAAGGGCGAGGCCCGCAACGCGCTCGCCCGCGCCGTCTTCTTCAATCGGCTCGGCGAGCTGCGCGACCGCACCTTCGAGAACCAGCGGCACCGGGCGTCCGGCCTCAACTTGATCGTCTCGGCCATCATCCTGTGGAATACCGTCTATCTCGATCGTGCCGCCCGTCACCTCCGCGAGCGCGGCATCGACGTGCCCGACACCCTGCTCGCCCATGTCGCCCCACTAGGCTGGGAGCATATCAGCCTCACCGGCGACTATCTGTGGAGCGAGCTCGACAAACCCCGCGAGCGGTTCAGGCCGCTGCGGACCACGGGATCAACGGCCCGCCCTTAGCGTACGATCAGAAAGACATTCTGCGATGCCCCCGGATTGATCCAATGCGCTTAGCCTTACATCGACAAAACCTCGGTAAAGACGGACATGGTCCTACTCAGGGCTAAAAGTGCATTCACCGCGCGAACATCGCGCACTAGTTTCTGCAACCCTTGAACCCGTCGATGAGACGGGAGCTAGATCAGGGGAAGAGTCCTTTTTTAAGCAAGCTGGCTGCCGTTCGATGCACCTTCAGGTGCGTGACGTCGATCATCAAATGATCTGGTGCCCCACCTTCGGCCGCCAGTCCGGCAATGATGCGGTTGAACACCCCCCCATCCGGCTCCAGCGGATGAACTGGTTTAAAATCGTCTTGGCGGGCCGTAAGTCGCCGGCGCAGGCCGTTCCGGATCACGAAGATGATGCCACTGATGATCCGCCGCTCATCCACGCACGGCACGCCATGCGACAACGGAAATACGGTTCGATCCGGCGCATCTGCTCGTCCGTCAGCCAGAACAGATTACTCATCAGCGGCTCCTTCACGGCCAATAAATTAACTCCGCCACAGCCGCGCAAGATATTCGATAGGTCCTGAGCCCAGAACGACGGCAGATATACTCGTTATTGGAACGCCTCAGACAGGAAGACGTGGCAGCCAGGTCTTCCCAACCGGGGTCAAGCTAGTCGTTCGCGACAAATGCGTAGCCTTGGGAAATCCCACACATCTGGTGCCATTTAAATAATGAAAAAGGCAGTTAAGTGCCTATCGTCGGCCATTGGTGAAACAATGACGCAAAGGCGCCAGCGATTTCGACAAAACCGACATGATACACCTTCTGGATCACGTCTCCTGATCGAGCTGCACGAGATCGGACGCCAGATTAGACGGCAGCATCGATCCGACTACACACGCGCGCAGAGAAGGCGTGCGGGCTAAACTCCTTCTCATACCGCTGACGGGCATTCGCTCCTATTGCATCCCATTGCTCGCGCGCCTGCAATGCCCTGGTCAATGTTAAGGCCAAACTATCGGGAGATGCGTCCAAACCGATGAAGCCATCAACGCTATCATTAAGGAAGTCGGCAATGCCACAGGACCGGGTGCAGATTACGATCTTTCCAGCACTCATCGCCTCCAGCGCAACTAGCGAGAGCGGTTCGTCGAGCGAGGGGATAATCACGCCATCTGCTTCGGCGATGACATTGACTGCCGCTCCTGGGGACAAAGGTCCGCCATCGTGCCAGAAGGGCAAGGATGCTGCCACTTGCCGTACTTGCGCCGCATAGGCGGGATCGGTTTCGCGGCCATGGATCGTCAGGGAAATTGCCATACGTTCTTGCTTTGTTAAAGTGGCGGCTGCATGGGCAAGACCCAATTGGCCCTTTCGGGCCTCTATCCCCCCCATCACCAGCAAGCGCGCGGTATTGCCCTCCGTGCGCGATCGCGAGGCAACCGGCTCCACCGTCGCGCCCATAACCTCGGCTCGGTCAGTGAAGGCGGCCAGTGACCGAGCGACCATCGGGCTCGATGCCCAGATTTGTCGTGCTGATCGAAAGGCGGCAGCCAGGTCGATATCCGGACGGTCGAACGTGGCGACGTATTCGGTTTCGTGTACGTACCAGATCAACGGCGCAGGCAGTCCGCGCCGGATCAGCAGCGCAGCAACGATTGTGTTGCACAGCACCACGTCGCAATGGCGTGCAAGGTCGAACACGGGCGACGACCTGCCCCATGTTAGCGGACTGATGATAACGGTCGCCCCCGCCTGTATGAACAGATCACGATAGGGTCCGTCTTCCGGGCTGACGACCACCACCGTCCATCCATCTGCTAGGCAGGCCTTGGCGACTTCCAATGCCAACTTGGGCGCTCCCGTAGCGGTGAGTTCGTGGCTAACCAGGATCAGTACACGACCCGTTCGTTGTCCGCACTCACGATCATGGGGCAGATGGACTGCGGTGGGAACGGTGCGATTCATCCAGAAGGCCCGCAAGCCGCCTGGCAGCAGCCGACCCAGCCCGGATAGGATCATCGCCTTCCGAAGCAGTTTCCGCACCATATTAGGATAGGCGATCTGCTGAATCCGTCGATTTAGCGCTTCAAGACGATCCATCCGAACTTCACACCAGTATCAAAGGAGCATAAGTGGCAGGCAGAGCACCGACGCCGATGCATGTTGGTCCCGGCGTACGGAGATACCGCTCCTAACCGCGAAGGAAATGCATGTCGACTCGCCGTTCGGTCATTTGGGCCTTCGCCGGACAATTCGCTACAGCCGCCATCGCATTTGGCAGTTCCGTAGCAATTGCCCGGCTATTGTCGCCGTACGAGTTGGGATTGAACGCGGTCGCGGTCGCGACCTCGGGCATCCTATCGATCGTCGCTGCATCGGGTGCTGACGCATTGATCGTACGCGAAGTCCAGCTGACCCCGAAAGTGGTGGCCGCCGCGACTACCGTCAACGCCATACTGGCTACTTGTTTCGCTATCGGCCTTATGGCGATCAGCTTCGCAGCCGCCCCTTTGCTTGGGGACGAGAAGGCTGGCGACGTGCTGCGTATCCTGGCGCTGGTGCCACTCGTCAGCATCCTTACCTTCCGCCCTGCCGCAATGCTCCAGCGGACCATGCGGTTCAAGACCGCGTCGCTGATAGCGCTCGCTAACGTGATCGTTGCCAACACGGTGACGATCGCCGGCATCCTCCTCGGCTTCGGCTATCGCAGTCCTGCCGTCGGAACGTTGACCGCCTGCCTAACATCACTTGCCCTATACGCCCTTACCTCGCCGGAAGAGATACGGCCCAGCTTTTCATTAAGCGGTACACGTAAGATGGCGCTATTTGGTTTCCGGATGGTATCGGTTACCGGAATGGGTCAGTTCGTACAATATTTCTCCCAAATTCTGCTTGGCCGATTCCTCGGCATTAACGTTCTGGGCTTGTATTCGCGCGCTGCATCGCTCGCAAATTTCATCTACGCCAACCTCTACAGCACCGCGACCCGCGTCGCGTTCGCGCAATTGTCCAAGGACTATCGCGAAACCGGCCAAGTTCGTGAAACCTTCCTGCGTAGCTTCTATATCATTATCTCGGTTATGTGGCCGCTCCTCGCCGGGCTTGCAGTCGTATCGCGGCCGGTAATCTCATTGCTCTATGGTGATCGCTGGCTGTCGGCCGCTCTTCCCTTTTCGCTCCTGTTGGTCGCCCAAATATTCACTGTGTCGTTCGGCATGAACTGGGAATTGTTTGTCATCCGCGACCGACTTGCAGTGCAAACGCGGTACGAGATCACCCGTTCGCTGATCGGCCTTGCTATCTTCGCGTTCGGCTGCACCATTAGCATGGTGGCCGCAACCGTCGGTCGTATCATGGATGCTGCGATTGGGCTGGTCATGTATTTCGCTTGGATGGGCCGGCTGGCAGATGCCAAGCCCCGCGAGATAGTCCTGATATATATGCGGGGCGGCCTGTTGGCGCTGGTCGCCGTGGCGCCCTCTGCAGCGTTAATGATTGCAACGGATTGGGACGCACAGGTGTCGTGGCTGTGGCTTGGGGGCGCAATCGCGACTGGGATCGCAGGCTGGACGGTCGCCCTCTATTTGCTGGCGCACCCGCTTCTGCAGGAGCTACACGTCATCTCGACAGCTGCGCTACGTCCGTTGCTGGGCCGTAATAGACGCCCCAATATCCTGCCTTCGGGGGACATTCCAGCGACCGCGAACGATCGTCTGCCTATCGACGAACGCTTCTAGATCCCGCCGCTAATTTCCGATCTGACTCTTGCCGTGCCTCCTCAACACCTCGGCCATCAACGCCGGAGGGCGTCTGCCTACCACCTCGCAAACCTTGGCATGGCGAACGAGATTTTGCTGCTGGCTAGGTTGCTAACGGACCGAGGGCAGGTGCGGCGACGGGCGTGTCAGCGAACGGTGCCCACAATGACCGCGACGCGCCGGGCTCAGTGCGCTGCGGTGTTAAAGTGGATGGCACGCATCGTTTTTCCTACGCGTCTTCCAGCTGCTGACCGCGAGGATTGGCGGGAAGTTTTTATTCGGCGAAGCAATCAACGCGCGCGGATACTGGCAGGCGGATTTTTCCTTATCATTGCGGTGGAGTCCTATTTCGATCCAATGAGTGTGATCCCGACAAACTGGCCCTGCCAGACCTTGCCCAGCCCTCGCCGCTCTAATTTGGGCCAAACCGTGAAGCGCCAGCATGAGGTGGCCCCTCAAATGACCTGACAGGGCCCCGCTCTTGGATAAGAGTGAGGCATATGACTGACGGTACGACCAGGCGTTACAATGACGGCGAGGTCCTCTCCGGTGTCCGGCGCCGGAGGCGGTGGACACCGGAGGAGAAGGTCCGGATCGTCGAGGAGACGTATCTTCCGGGAATGAGCGTGTCGCTCGTCGCCCGCCAGCACGGCATCAGCGGCAGCCGGCGAGGAGGTGGTGCCAGCGTCCGAGTACCGGGCGCTGGAGGCGCAGGTGCGCGAACTGCAGCGGCTGCTCGGCAAGAAGGCCATGGAGAACGAGCTGCTGCGTGAGGCCATGTCCCGGGCCGCAGGCCCAAAACAACTGCTCTTGCGCTCGACCTCGCTGCCCGGGGACATTCTATGACCGCGGTAGCCGATGCGCTCGGCGTCGCCCGCCCGCATCTGTCTGCGATGCGCAACCGACCACCGCCACGACCGCGCGGACGGCCACCATTGCCGGATGCCGACCTGGTCGCCGACATCCGGGCGCTTGTCGCCGATCTGCTCACCTACGGTTATCGCCGCGTCCATGCCCTGCTGCGCCGCCAAGCCGAGCAGACCGGTCGCGCTGCTCCCAATCCCAAGCGCGTCTACCGCGTCATGAAGGTGCATGGACTGCTGCTCCAAAGAGGCGGCGGACGGCACGAGGAGCGCCGTCACGACGGCCGTGTCGCCGTCGACCAGCGCAACACTCGCTGGTGCTCCGACGGGCTGGAGATCGCCTGTGACAACGGCGAGAAGGTGCGCGTCGCGTTCGCGCTCGAGTGCTGCGACCGCGAGGCCATGGGGCATGTGGCAACCACGAGCGGCATCATCGCCGAGGATGTGCAGGACCTGATGGTCGCCACCGTCGAGCACAGCTACGGTCGGGTGAACCGCGTACCCCAGCCAATCGAGTGGCTGACGGATAACGGCAGCTGCTATACCGCCCGCGACATCGGGCTGGTGCCGCGCACCACCCCGGTCAGCAGCCCGCAGTCCAACGGCATGGCCGAGGCGTTCGTCCGCACCCTCAAGCGCGATTACGTCCGCGTGAACCCCAAGCCCGACGCGCAGACCGCCATCGCGCAGCTGCCAGCTTCGCTCGACCACTATAATGAGGTGCATCCACACCGCGCCCTCGGCTACAGGTCACCCCGCGAGTTCATCGCGACAACACGCGAGGCCCTGTCAGCCATTTAGGGGGTAACAACAGAGGTCTAGATTCGCAAAAACTTTTGTGTTTGAATCTATTATAATGGATTCGCATGAGATAGGTGTGGAGGAATTCAAAGAATGCCGTCTACACGACCCCCTGGAGCATCTAAAAGATTGATCATTTTTGCAAAATCCTGAAGATCAATCTATCGACTGCAACGCATTATGAATGCGTACTCTGACCAGCGGTTCTAGCGCCGTGACAAAACTTCAGCGGCCGATTGGGCGCTTTTCTGCAGCCAGGCCAAGTGCGCAGCCTGATACTGTCGGCTCATGGTCCCGACTGCCGGTCTGATCAACCTGCGTGGTGAAGCGGCCCAATTCGTCGTTGATGGAATGCACCCGATACTCGACCGGATAGGAGCCAGCGGTCATCAGTCTATAACCATCAACTTCCTGCGTCGCGGGAACCTGCAACGCACGCGACATGCAGGCGGCGACGTCGCCAGCCGGCAGATTGCTGAGCATCAACCCTGCCGCGTCTTTGGGCGTTGAGATACCCACCACGCTAGCACCCGGAGATGTGCAGGCGGTAAGGCTCAGAGCCGCCCCCAATATCAAGATAGATCGCATTCCGTTCATCCTTTCTACGCGCTGAAATCGTTTCGACATATCAACTTCTTTCCTCTTAATCAGGTCGCCTTCCCTGACGGGTCTCGACGCTATAGGCCAAGCTAGGTCCCACGTCTGCACATGGCCCGCACCCGCAGGCTCATTAGCGGGCGATGGACATAATTTGCATCGTCGTGCACGGCTATCCGTGAAAGTGTAATCCGTGAAGGGCGCGGATGACGTGATCTGCGGCATCGTCGCAAGCATGATGATCAGCGTTGGATTTGACGGCGCCCCGGTTTCTTATCAGGGCATGATGCGAGTTTCCGGACTGCATCCGCCGGGGTTAACCCCGGCGAATGCAGCATATTCGGCTGGTGCCAGCCAAGCGCTGTGTGAGGATGGCTCTCATTATAGTCACGCAGGCAACCGTTAAACGACTCCACGAAGGCGTTTTAGGTCGGCTTGCCCGGTCGCGAGAAGTCGAGTGTGACGCCATTCTCGTACGCCCACCAATCTAATGCTTTCGAGATGAACTCCGGACCGTTGTCGACCCGGATGGTCTTGGGCGCACCGCGTATCGCCCAAATCCGCGTCATTGTCGCCACGACCTGCTTACCCTTAATGCCCTGGTCGACATCAATCGCCAGCACCTCGCGGGTGAACGCGTCGACGACCGTCAACGCCCGCAGCCGTTGACCTTCAAACAAGGCATCCGAGACAAAGTCCATTGACCACATCTCGTTGGGTCCTGAAGCCGTCGGCTGGCGTTCGCGGTTTGCAGCGCTGACGTTGCGACGGGGACGTTTGAGCCGGAGGCTCAGCCCATCCTCCCGATATAGCCGGTAAACCCGCTTGTGGTTCACCAGCCAGCCCTCCCTGCGTAGTAGGATGTAGATCCGGAATAGCCATAGCGCACCCGTGCTGCTGCCAGATCGTGGATGCGCAGCCGCAGCGGCGCCTGGTCANCCAGCCCTCCCTGCGTAGTAGGATGTAGATCCGGAATAGCCATAGCGCACCCGTGCTGCTGCCAGATCGTGGATGCGCAGCCGCAGCGGCGCCTGGTCAGGCTTGTGCGACACGTACCGCACCGACGAGTGGTCGACTCCTAGCGCGAGGCAGCTACGCCGCTCGCTGACGCCGTGGGACGCCTGGACGTGCGCGACGATCTCGCGCCGTCGCCCAGGCGTCAGAGCTCTTTTGCCAACACGTCCTGCAGGATATGCTTGTCCATGCTCAGGTTTGCGACGAACTGCTTCAGCTTGCGGCTCTCGTCCTCAAGTTGCCTGACCCAACGCAGCCCGCGGAATGCGGGCGATGTACGCAGAGTTTATAGCGAGGTGGGACGGCGAAGCGCCATGAGAAAAAAAGACGCTAATATCTCTAATGGCCCAATCAGCTGTAATGGCTGACACTGCCGGTAGATGCTGGATGAACGCCAACCAGGGATTCGGGAATGAGTAGCAGCTAAAACAGGGCCGATTTTTGGCTCGAATCATATGACGAAACGGCAATCACATTGTCCGAGGTTTCCATCACGTCTGCAATGGCCTATCAATGCGTGGTCGCCTGACGGACGCGATTATGGTAAGAACCGCATCCGAATAGCGCCCGCCAGACCAGTAATCAATCAATATCACGAGCTTTAAATGCACCACCAACCCGATATCGTAAGTAGCGATCCGCTTGCGGCTGTGCATAGGGTGACGCTCACATCGCCGGTCGCCCGCGACAAGGCGGTCACTCGCGTACATTGCTATATGCTCCTCGCATTAAGCGATGCCTTAGTGGTCGTGGCATCGTTCATCATCGCCAACCATCTTGTCAATCTTAGTGCGCCCGTACCAATCGAACACGGTTTCGTCATGCTCGGTGCGATCCTGCCGTTGTTCGCTATTCAGGCGAGCACTAACGGAACGTACGGTGCCGCGACCTTGGACGATCCCAACTTGGGAGTTCGCCGGGCAGTCCGCGCGCTGACGATCGCCGGTGCGGTTGTTCTCCTGATCGCCTATATGCTGAAAGCCAGCGCAAGCTTTTCGCGCGGCGTGTTTGCCATCGGCTTTGCAATGGCCTTCGTGCTGCTGATTGTTGCACGCGTGCTTCTGCGCAGGCCGATCAAGGGCATGCTGTCCGGATCGGCGCATACTACCATCGTGATCCGCGATACCGTCGATTATGATAGGCAGGGCGATGAAATTCTGCTTGAGGCGAGCAGCCTCGGCTTCGATCCATCCACTAGCGACCCACGCGCCTATAATGCGCTTGCCCGTAGCATCGGCCATGCGGATCGCTTGATCATCGCCTGTGAGCCAGCACGAGCCGCGGCTTGGGCACCGGTGTTGCGAACGCTCCCAGTAGATGGCGAAATCCTCACCGATGTCCGAGACGAGGTTGGTGCGATCGGTATGCGCCGATACGGCGAAAGACGGACTCTCGTCATTAACGATGGCCCAATGACTTTGTCGGCACGCGTCAGAAAGCGGGCTTTCGACATCGTCTTTTCGCTTGGAGCCCTCCTCATCCTGCTACCCATCATAGTCGCGACCGCACTCGCCATACGTTGGGAAAGTAAGGGACCAATTTTCTTTCGCCAGGAACGAATTGGACGCGGCAACCGCATTTTTAAAGTCTTTAAATTTAGAAGCATGTATGCGCATGCTACTGATGCGAATGCCGCACGTCTGACTCAGGTCAACGATGCCCGCGTCACTCGTGTTGGTGCCTTCATCCGGCGCACGTCAATCGACGAGTTGCCGCAGTTGTTCAATGTGTTGGTCGGCGACATGAGTATCGTCGGACCCCGCCCTCATGCTTTGGCAGCGAAAGCTGCAGATATTCTGTATTGGGATGTCGATGCTCGGTATCGGGAGCGGCACGTCATAAAACCGGGAATGACTGGGCTCGCGCAGGTGCGCGGCTTTCGCGGCAATACGCATCAAGTCGAAGATCTTACCAACCGGCTGCAGGCAGATCTGGAATACGTCGCACGTTGGTCGCTACGCCACGACCTTGTCATCATCCTGCAGACGCTGAAGGTCATTCAACATACCAATGCTTATTAGCGTGCAGCCCAAGTAACCGCGTCGAGTTCGTCCTGATTGTGATCGCTGCCTTCGTGGGGGGTGGCGACATCCAGATTGATTCGAGTTTTCGGATTCGCAGCGGGATCGCATCGCCGTTGCCGACCGACATGCGAGACAAAGCGCTGGCCGGGACTCGCCGAGTGCAGAGAAGAATCATGCAAGCGCAGCGCTCGAGGGCTGAGACTCAATCAGAGCCAGAATGCGATCGCGGTTGCGATGGCGACGCTTGACAAGAAGTTGGCGGCGAGCTTGTCGTAGCGGGTATCGACAAGGCGGAAGTCCTTGAGACGGCAGAAGGCATTCTCGATCAAGTGGCGGCTGCAGTGTCTGTCTTTGTCGTATCTGATCGTGCGTTTGCGGTTTCGCCGTCCGGAAATGACGGGAACGGCTCCGGCATCACGAAGCGAACGCCGCAGCCGGTCGGCATCGTAGCCCTTGTCGGCCAACAGGTAACGCATTCGACCAGCCCGTTCGAGAAGCGCGGGCGCTGCCTTCACGTCGCTGACATTGCTGGCCGTCAGCATAGGGGCGACCGATCGCCTAGATCCGGCGCCCCCTTTTCCATCGAACGCCGCGCGTTGCGCCTTGATGCAAGTGCTGTCGATCGTGGCGCTCTTCGCGACCACGCCAGCATCCGCCAGCGCGTCGAGCAGCTTGAGCCAGAAGCTACGGTGCGACCAGCGGTTGAACCGGTTATAGATCGTCGTGGATGGCCCGTGATCCGCCGGGCAGTCGCACCAGCGGCAGCGGACCTGCAGCACATACACTATCCCCGAGATCACCCGCCGATCAATTATCTTCCCCGGCTCGGCGGACACGCTGGGTAGCCGATCATGCGCTGCTCGGCTTGTTCGGGGGTGAGATACCCGATGGCCGAGTGCATACGGTGTCGATTGTAGTAGCCTTCAATGTATCCGAACAGCGCCTGGCGCGCTTCGGCCTGCGTCGCCCACCGGCACTGATGAACGAGTTCGACCTTGAGGGTGTGGAAGAAGCTCTCCATCGGGGCATTGTCGTAGCAATTGCCGGTGCGGCCCATCGAGGGCACCGCGCCGATCACCGCCAGGTAATCGCCATATGCACCGGCCGCATATTGCGTCCCGCCATCCGAGTGGCAGATGAGACCGGGCACTGGTCGCTGCCATTGCGCGGCCATCATCAGGGTCGCCAGCGGCAACTCGGTACGCATATGGCACGCATGGCCCACCCGACGATCTTGCGGGTGGCCAGGTCGAGCACCGCCGCATGTACAGCCAACCTTCGCCGGTTGCGATATACGTGATGTCGGCGAGCTAGATCTGGTTCGGCGCCGGTGCCGACGAGCATTGCGCCAGCAGGTTCGGCGCGATCGGCAGATAGTGACGACTGTCCGTGGTGAAGGGCCGGAACCGGCGACCGGCCAGCGCACGGATGCGATGGCGGCGCATCAGGCGCTGGACGGGGCCACGGCTGCAACCATGCCCCTCTGCCCGCAGGGCGGCATGCATCCTGGGCGATCCGTATGGTCCCTGATGGCGCACCTGGAGGCGGCAGACATCGCGTAGCAGGGCCAGGTTCGCTGTCGTCCGAGCGCTCGGTGCTCGGCCGCGCCAATCGTAATAGCCGCTACGCGACACGCCGAGCATGCGGCACATGACGTTCACCGGCCAAATGGACGCATGCTGCTCGATGAAAGCGAACTTCACCGCGGCATCTCCGCAAAGATGCCGACGGCTTTTTTTAGGATGTCGCGCTCCATCCGCGCCCGGTTCCAGCTCGCGCCGCAGCCGCGCGATCTCGGACGCCTGATCCGCCGGTGAGGCCATCCTCGATACTGGCGGCTTCACCGCCGGGATTGCCGGCGGAGCACCGCTCTCCTGCAATTTGCGCTGCCAGCGACGCAGCATCGTTGGCATGATCCCCCAACTCGGCGGCTACCTCGGTCTGCAGCCGACCGCTCGTCTCCCATAGCGCCACCGCCTCACGCTTGAACTCGTCCGTGAACCGACGCTTCGTCGTACTCGCCATCAAAACACCTCCTGGCTCCGCAGAGCCTATCATCGGTGTCTGTCAAACCGGTGGAAGATCACATCTATCCGCCGGGCTCCGGGCTGGTTCTTCGGCAGATGCGGTTCGATCGCCGCCCACGCTTCATCCGACAGCCAAAACAGCGCTATGCCTCATTCCTCCTGATCCACAAGCCGGTGAATCAGGAAAACTGTCACCACTCAAGATGCTGATTGGGTTTGGGCCCTAGGTGTTTGATCCCACGGTTTGATTGTGCGATCCTTTCGTTCGAATGGAAGGACGCCGTATGGGAAAGGTACGTCACGGGTGCGCCACGACCACGCACGCCGCCCGAGCAGCAACACAGCATGTCGCAAGCTTCGCTCGCGACACCGAGCCTGGAGCTGGGGATTAACCCGAAGACGGTCGCGAAGTGGCGTAAGAGGGCGACGGTCGAGGATCTGAAGACCGGGCCAAAGGCCCCTCATTCAACGACTTTGTCCGAAGCCGAGGAGGCGATCGTTGTGGCGTTCCGACGGCATACACTGCTGCCGCTCGGCGACTGCCTCTACGCGCTGCAGCCATCGATCCCGCACCTGACGCGCTCAGCGCTGCATCGTTGCCTCCAGCGGCACGGCATCTCCCGCCTACCAGACGTCGAGGGCGATAAGCCGAAACGGCAGCGCTTCAAGCGCTATCTGATCGGCTTCTTCCACATCGATATTGCCGAGGTGCAGACCGCCGAAGGCAAGCTGTACCTGTTCGTCGGCATCGACCGCACCAGCAAGTTTGCGGTCACCCAACTCGTCAACAAGACTGACAGGCGCACAGCCTGGGAGTTCCTCGAACACCTGCTGGAAGCCGTGCCGTACCGCATCCATACCATTCTGACGGTAAGCGTGGTGTGGAGGCCGCAGATTATGCGGCTTGCGCGATTGGCCGATCTGCCGACGGCATCCAGTTCCAGGGCATGAGTTCGTCCCATTGGT
>NZ_LMMH01000016.1:0-16690 GCF_001422185.1 Sphingomonas sp. Leaf257 | reverse complement strand
AGCCATCTGGCTCAGATTGCATGCCGCGCCGATGGTTGTCGGCGCATCGATATCTGCTGGCCAAAACCCGCCGCTGCTTCCCGACATAGGACGTTGTCGCTGACGATCATCTTGGGTGAGCTGCGCTCGGCTATCAGATCGGCCAACTCGCGCACGAGCCGCTTGCCGGAGATCGACGTATCGACCACCGCCCGGATGCATTCGCGCGTCACGTCGTCGACGATGTTGAGCACGCGGAACCGTCGGCCAGTGATGAGCTGGTCGTGCACGAAGTCCAGGCTCCAGCGCTGGTTGGGGAGCGCCAGCACCGGCGCAGGCGCCCGCGCGCCCACGGCGCGCCTTCGTCCCTTCCGGCGCCTGACCGTCAGCCCTTCCTCACGGTAGAGCCGCTTGGTCTTCTTGCGGTTGATCGTGATGCCGTCCCGCCGCAGCAGGATGTGCAGCCGTTGATAGCCGAACCGCCGGCGCTGCTGCGTCAACTCACGCAAATGCGACCGCAGGTCGCTATCATCCGTCCGGCAAGACCGATACCGCATGCTGGACTTGCCCCGCTCAAATGGAGAGGCATTTGCTCAGCGTGGCGCGGTTTGTTCGAACTGCGCCGGGCTGGTGTAGTTGAGCGCGGAGTGGCGCCGGACGGGATTGTAGAAGCCGTCGATATAGCGGGCAATGGCCTGCTCGGCCTGGGTACGGGTATAGAAGACGGTGGGCCAGACGAGTTCGGATTTGATGGTCTTGAAGAATGTCTCGACCATGGCGTTATCGTAGCAATTTCCCTTTCCCGACATGGAGATGCGGATGCCGTGGCGACGCAGCTCGGCTTGGTAGTCCACCGAACAATACTGGCTACCGCGGTCCGAATGATGAATGAGCCCCTTGGGGGGACGCCGCATGACGAGCGCCTTGCGCAGGGCAGCCAGCGCCAGATCGCGGTGCAGCCGGTCGCCGACAGCCCAGCCGACGACGCGGCGGGAGAAGAGGTCGATGACCACCGCCAGGTAGAGCCATCCCTCCCGTGTCCAGACGTACGAGATGTCGACGCCCCACTTCTGGTTGGTTGCCGTCGCGGTGAAATCCTGGTCGATGATGTTCGGCGCGATCGGCCAGGCGTGTTCGCTGTCGGTCGTGCGTTTGAACCTGCGCTTCTGCCGGGCACGCAGGTTATTCTCGCGCATCAGCCGCGCCGTGCGACGCCGCCCGATGGCAAAGCCATCATCCTGCAACTCGCGCGTCATCCTCGGACTGCCATAGGTGCCGTTCGACAGGGCAAAAGCCGAGCGGACATGCGCCAGCATCACCATGTCATCGCGCTGACGCCGACTGGCCGGGCGATCCTTCCAAGCGAAGTAGCCGCTCTGGCTGACGCCGAGCACCCGGCAGAGGCGGTGGACCGGGAAATCCTCTCTCGCCCGATCGATGAGCTGGAACCTCATCGATTTCCCTCCCGGGCGAAAAAAGCGGTCGCCCGCTTCAGTATGTCACGCTCCTGTCGAAGGATCTCATTCTCCCGCCGAAGGCGCTTCAACTCGGCAGCCATATCCGCCTGCGGCGCTTGATCCGGCGTATCCACCAGACGATCCCGGCTGCGGCTGATCCAGCGCACCAGCGTCGATAGCCCCACTCCCAGATCCTCCGCTATTTCGCGCTGCGTCCGTCCGCTGGTCGCCACCAGCCGAACCGCTTCGTCCTTAAACTCCTTCGTGAACCGTCGCTGCTTCGTCATTGAGTTCGCCTTTCACTTCAAGGGAACTCTCCACCTTGCCGAGGCAAGTCCATTCGTGGCTTCCATCGTGGAAGCGTTTGATGGCCGCCTCCGTGATGGTCGGGTCCATCCGCTTCATTTGTCCGTTGGTCCACAGATGGTTCGGTTTAGTAATGACGTGCTTGATGTCGTTGGCCTCGCAGATCATGTCGAACCACATCTGATGCGACCAGGCTATATTGCGGTTGCAAGGCTGCTCGGCAAACTGGATGCCATTGTCGGTTAGGATAGTGTGGATGCGGTACAGCACCTCACCGCTTGCAGCAGGTGCTCGAGGAACTCCGGACGGCTAGGCGCAGCGGTCCACGGCTGATCGCCGCCTCAGCCATGCCACCTTGTAGGGCCAATACGTCGCAAGCGTAAGGCCGATAGCAGACACTCTTTCCCTGATCCCGCTCGCATCGTAGAGGGGCAAAATGAAACGTGCTTTCCTCGTCTGTGCAACCCTCACCGTGGTTCTGGGGCCGATCGCTCCGCCAGCGCCGGCACAGTTGCTAAGTGATCGCGTGGTCGATAACCGGCGGCTATGTCTGTACGTGGGGTCGGACCAGTTGGCGGACGGCCAGATGGTCCCGCGCAACACGGTCGTGCCAGCCAGCCAGCCGTGTCCAGACATTGCACCGTATCGCGATCCCAACCGTCCCATTCCGGGGAACGCCATGTTAATGCGCGAGACGACGGACAATGGCCGGCGCCAGTGCATCTATTCGCAGGGAGGCGTCGAATACACACGCGAGATCGCAATCAGCCAGCGCTGCGCCATGACGCCTGATCTGCTTGAACGCGCCGCCACTGCTCGTGATTTCGGCGCAGGTATTATGCAGAGTCGCTAGCGACCTGCCAAAGGAGCGTCACCGATGGCTATCGACCCTAGAATAACGGATCCACGCATCGCTGTCGCCATGGCCACCTATAATGGTGCGCGATATATCCGCGAACAGCTTGAAAGCATTGCCGCTCAGACCCTGCCGCCGGTCGAGCTGGTGGTCAGCGACGATGGTTCAACCGACGACACGCTCGCGATCGTGCGCGCCTTCGCTGCGCAAGTGCCATTTCCGGTGCGAATCCTGGACAAGGCGGAACGGCTGGGCTTCGCTGACAATTTCCTCCATGCTGCGGCTGCCTGCACCGCGCCGCTGGTCGCACTGTCCGATCAGGACGACGTCTGGCTGCCCCACAAGCTTGCTACAAGTCATGCGCGGCTTCGTGACGATGCCAGCCTGCTCGCCATGCATCGACTAACGCTGACTGATGAAGACCTGCGTCCGATCGGCACGCATGATCAGGGGATTGCAGGCGACCACTGCTTCACGCCGCTCGAGATCGATCCTTATGTAACGGGGTGGGGCAACAGCATGATGTTCCGCCGGGAATTAGTAACGCTGGTGCCGAGGGCCGACCGGCCCCGTCAGCCGCAGGCAACTCGGCCACTGTCACACGATACTTGGCTTTATGTGCTCGCTGCAGCGCTGGGGCGGGTATCGCATATCGCCGAACCCCTGATCCTGTACCGGCAGCATGGCGCAAACGTCTATGGCACTACGGTGGCAGGGGGGGCGCTAGCACGGTGGAAAAGCCGACTCGACGTTGTACGGACGGTGCCGTTGACGGTCTATCGCGAGCGGGCCGTGTTCGATGCGCACATGACGAACCTCTTTGCGGCGCTCGCTGAGCGCTCGGAGGGTTGCGATCGTGACGCGGCCGCGCAGGCAGCTACACGCTTTGCCGAACGCGCGGCCCGCTGGGCGCGACGGGTTCGGCTCTATGACGGCATCACGCTGCCCCAGCGTGCTGGCGAGTATTTCAAGATGCTGCGGTCACCAACCGGTAATCCAGAGGCGACAAAGGCCCTGCGTCGTGCTGCGGCAAAAGACCTGCTGCTCGGTGTTGCTGGCTTAGGCCGGCGCATATAGCGCTTACTGGGTCAGTATAACGGGCTGGCCACGTATCCGGCTGTACATGTACTTGGCGTGTTTGATGATGCGCCCGACATGACGGCGAGCATGGATGTAGCCTGTGAGTACCGCTTGGCTGACCTTTCCGCGTGTTTCGCCGACGATTGGAGTCATGCGCTGGGAATAATGACCGCGGAAATGGGCGTGGTGTGCGTGATAAGCCATCACTGAATAGCGTAGTCCAAGAGCCGCCTCGCTGGTGACACGACGATGCGGATGGCGGTCAAGAAGCGGCTCAATTGCGAAGGTATAAGCGATTGGACCAGTTACCCGTACGACTTCCAAGCCGACTCCGTCGCGAAACGGATTGTAACGATCGATATTACGGAGCACGCGTTCAATCGCCGCGCGTAGAAAGGGATGACCGGGCGCCGAGGCGATGAACCATTGCTGGAACTCTCCCCCAGGCACATGGCTGAGGTCCGGGTGTAATCCCCAAATCTCGTGCTCCCGACCCGGCGCGTTGTCCCATTGTGATATAACAAAATGATCGGCTGGACCGAAGACGTCACTCAGAGGGCGATCGGCAGTGCTCTTGATATCAAGGTAGAGGCCGCCAAACCGATAGATCAACAGATATCGAAACAGATCGGCGCGCGCAGCGCCATACGATGGTGATATGCGCAAATAACGTTCGAGCACGGAGGGGCCGTATTCTTCTGCAATGAAGCGCTCGATATCCGTGTCGTCATAGAGCCGATAATCCCAGTCCGGGTTGCGCGCACGAAGCGTCACGACGTTGCCGGCCAGCGGCTCGGGCAACATTTTGTTCGGATAGGTTTGGTGTAGGATACGCGGGATTGCGCCGGTGCGAACAACCCCAGCCAGCCGTTTTTCGACGAACGCATCTAGGATTGCCGCAATGGCGGCGGTGTCTGCATGTTTGCCCATGTCGTACTTCACGCCCACTGCTGATCGGCCGTTGTCCCACACGGCTCAGTTCGCTGCCTCATCGGAACTCGAGCCATAGCCATAGCCGTTGCCATAGCCATAGCCGTATCCATACCCATAGCTCGCCTGCTTAGCATCAAACATGGTCAACACCACGCCCAACATATGGGCATGAGCGCTGCGCAGACGGCCGATAGCGATGCGCGCCACGTTCTTGTGCGTGCTATGCGCGGCCGTGATGACCAACGTGCCTTCCACTTGGCTGGCGATCAACGGGGCGTCGGCCAGTCCCATGACGGGCGGCAGATCGAGGACAATATGATCGAATCGGTCGCCCATCTGCTCCAGCAGCGCGCGAAGTCGATCTCCCGACAACAATTCGGGCGTGCTGGGCGGCTGTGGCCCGGCGGATATAATGGACAGGCCAGCAATTTCCGTCGGACGTATCAGCCGGTCAATGTCGTTGGCTCCCGCCAGGAAGTTGCTGAGGCCTTGATCGAGCGGCTTCTCTAGAAGCGCGTGGACCGAGGGCGAGCGCATGTCGGCATCGATCAGCAGTACGCTTCTATTAGTACGTGCAATCGAGCGGGCGATCGCATAGCTCGTCGAGCTTTTACCCTCTGCAGCACGGGCACTGGTGATAGCCAGCGTCCGGGGAATGCCATGTGAAGTGGCGAAGCCCAGGTTGGCCACAATAGAAGCATAAGCCTCGGTCAGGATCGACTTGGGGTCGTCCAGTGCTACTACCGGCTTGTCGTTCGGCAGCTTGGGCGTGACGCCGATCAGCGGCAGGCCAAGGACTTCTTCGACCTCGATAGGATCGGTCAGACCTTCATCGATCTGCTCAAATACGATGGCAAGTGCAGCTCCAACAACCAAGCCAGCGAACAGCGCGAGCGCCATATTGAACAGCGGGCGCGGACGGTCAGGTGCAACTGGCAATTCGGCATCGTCAACGACCGCGATGTTGTTAACACCGACGCCTCCGGCAACACCGATCTCCTTGTATCGCTGCAGCAGAGCATCATACAGTTGGCGGTTGGTATCGACCTCACGCTGGAGAATATTGTATTGGATGCTACGGCGTCGGAAATCCAATACGCGACCGGTCAGCTTGTTAACTTGAGAAGTCAGTTGCTGCTCGCGCGACAGGCTCGCCTGATAGGTGGCGCGAAGCACCGCATCGACGCGGCTGCCCTCGCCCCTCAAGGCAGCATCGATGGACCGGATCTGCGCTTGCAGCGCTTTGGCAGGTGGGTAGGCAGGATCGAACTGCTGCAACATGCGTGCATAATCAGCGGCCAATTCAGCCCGCTTGGTACGCAGCGTGCTGTTCGCCGTGTTGTCGAGTTGCTCCTTTGTAGCCCCACCGCTGTTCAAGCGGCTTTCCGCAGCCACCCGCTCGGCCGTAGCCTGCGCCAGTTCGCGGTTAAGGTTGGCAAGATCGTCGACTACCAGAGACCGCTCGCCGGTCGTCTGTCCATTCGAGTCAGTCGATCCGGGAATGTTGACGATGTTTTGCTGCGAGGCATAGTTAACCAACGCGCGCTCGGATTCATCAATTCGGATTCGCAACTGCTTTAGCCGCTCTTCCAGAAAATTGCGCGCATAGGACGTGGCCGAATACCGCCGTTCCAGTGTCGATTGAATGAAATTCGTCGACCAGGCGTCCACCACTCGCTTCGACAGCTCAGGGTCGGGGCTGGTGAAGCTGATCTCTACGAGACGCGACATCCGTTCGGGTTCGACATCCATACGGGCAAGGATCAGATTGCCAGCCGCCTTGATCCGCGAGGCGCGTGCCGCGGCGGTCTGAATAGGACGACCGCTTTCGAACATATCATCCGATGGCTTCACACCGAATTTTTCGAAGAAAGTAGGGTCGTCGCCGAGGCGCAGGGAGCGGGCAATCCGCTCTGCAAGCGCGCGCGATTTCAAAAGGCCGTATTGGGTTTGGTAGAATTCGTTGTCTGCAGAAGCCTGCGCCTGTTCAGAGCCTTTGACCTCAGCAAAATTGCGATTCTCACGCTGGATTTCAAGTATGGCGCTCGTTTTGTAGAGCGGCGTCATCAGCAGCGTCACCAGCAAGCCGGCGATCAGGAACGCGATCACGGTTCCAAGGATCAACCATTTGCGGCGATTCGCAATCGATAGATATTCGGACACCAGCGACCGCTTGTTGCGTGCTTGGTCGCCCTCGATCATCACTTCCGGAAAAGCACTGGCCGTGGCGGGTTGAAGCTTAAAATCGTTCATCGGTTCAGAATCGCTACAAGCGGTGCGGCAATTAGTCCAGAGGATGCGATGACGAGGTTAAACAATCTCCGCGCGCGCGATGAGTCCACTTGGATCACATCGTTGGCAAACACCTCTGGGTCTTCGTACATCCCCTGCTTGATGGCCCGCAGATCATACAGGCCGACGATATCGCGGCCATCAACGCGGCGGAACACGAGCACAAAATCCTCTCGGGCAACATCTGTCACGCCCTCGGCCCGGGCGATCGCACGCATGAGCGTCATGCGACCGGTAACCGGATACAGACCCGGCGTTCGAACTTGCCCGTCGACGGTGATCACCTGGCTAACGACCTGAGTGACGTTGATGCTGACCTGTGGCGCGCGAACGTGGTTCGCGCGGAGTCGTTCGGTGACCGCTTGTGTCAGTTCGGTCGGTGTTTTACCGGAAGCTGGCAATGCGCCTACAAGGGGAAGCGAGATATTGCCGCTACGGTCGATCGTTACCGTACGGCTGAATTCGGGCAGGCCGAACACGTCAACCGACACCTGATCGAACGGCCCTAGCACCTGTGGACGCGGCGCGGACACCAAGTCTGTCGCTAAGGGCTCGGGCAGCGCCTTCTGCTCGGTAACCGTTAACCCAGGCCTGCCGACAAAATGATCTTCGGCACATCCGCTGGCCAGCAGGAGCATGCTCGCTCCCAAGATCTCTAAGCACTTTTTCACGAATGTCTGTCCTTGGACTCAAGCCGGTCAACGAAGGCCCTACAGGGGACAACCCAATACGGCAATCTTCGTCGTGAATGTTTACGGAAGCGTCGTCGCTTTGGCGACCGCATCAGCATTTCGGACGCATAGCCATCCGCATCCGATGGCGAACCATGCGCCTAGTAACGGTGTACGTAGTGGATAATCCACAAGGCTGGCAGCCATCAGGATGCCAGTCACCATGCCGCCCAATAATGCCAGGCGGCGCGCCGGATTGGCCGTATCGCGCAAGGCGCGAATCACGCTGACGACCCACCATGCGACGAATAGCGTGAGCAACACGGCCCCTGCAGCACCCGCCGTGAGCAGTATCTCAAGCACTTCATTATGGGCATGGTTGAAATAGCTGTCGATTAGGATCGCATCCGGCTCATATTGGCGAAAAATCGGATCAAAGCTGCCAAAGCCGGTGCCGACGGGAAAGGTGCGTTCTATAATATGTACAACTAGGGGAGCGAAGCGGAACCGGAGGTCGTCTTCGAGCGAAGGCGCCCCCCCGACCAATCGCTGGATCGATAATGCGCGTCCGAACCACCAGGTCGCCAGCACCAGCACAACGAGCAAGGCGGGAATTCCTATCTGTAACGCACGGGCTTGTAGCGGAGAGGGCCACGCCCCTGCTCGCTGTGCGCGGTTGGGTGCGAACAGTAAGAGGGTGACGACGAGGCTCGCCACACCGAGAAGGATGCCAGCGCGTGATCCGGTGGCGAGCAACACCGGGACGGCAACGATACCAATCGCCACCGCCAACCAGAACCGACGCCGCGCCCAGCGCTGGTCCGAAACAGGGAACAGCGTCCAAACACGCAGGGCAGGGAATAGCGCAGCGAGCAGTGCGCCTTGATGATTGCGGTTGGCGAGCAGGCCTACCGCAGTACCTTCGTAGGTGCGCTTATAGGTGTACAGGACGGAGTTCTTGCCGCCCGCGACCTGCGCTACTCCGATCGCCATGCTGGCGATGCAAAGAAGGATAAAGGCGACAACCAACCACCGGCGCTGGTCGGCGGTCAACTTAACGAAGCCGACCAGGACGGCGGCCGGGACCACCAGTGATACCAAACTATTTACGGTTAGGTCTGGCGTTAGCGACAACGGCCGCCAAGGTTGAATGCCGTCCAGTCCAGCTGCAGCTTCGAGATAGGGCGCGCGACCGGGCAAGGCGCTCCAGATCGACGGTGGCAACGGCACGAGCTGGATGGTGATGAGAACTGCCAGGAGGACGAGCAGGATCACGGGAACGCAGAATGTCCGCCACTGCGCCTGCGCCGGCGTCAGGGCGAATGCCACCAGTGCGGCCACCGCGGCTAGCCGCACGTAGATCAATGATAGCGTGTCTGCAAAGGCGGATCCGCCACCCAGGGCGATTAGGATCAGCAGCGCGCAAAGGATCAGGAAGTCCAGCTGATCCCGCCAATGGCGCATCATAATGGTCGATCCCGACGGCCGGCTGGACCGACCGCCAGATGACGGGGAGCGGCGGTGATGTGATCGGTTGGCGACGGTCATGTCAGCGCTTTACCTGCTGAGACTGAGTATATGGTCGGATGACGATGGAATCGATCCAGGGCGCTGCGGCCGGGGCATCCAGCGTACTAGCTGCGCGCAGCACGATTCGCTGCGCTTCGCAATCGGTAGGTACGGTCAGGTTGATGCTCCAAAACCGACCGGTGTCCGGTGCCGGAGGAAAGGCTACGTGTAGGATTTCGCGCGCATCCTTGGCACATCTAACGACGAGCCGGGGAAATGCCAACGGATCGCCACTCACTCCACCTACCTTTGCAGTGACCCGATAGCGACCGGGCATCAGCATCGTCAATTGGACCGCCAGATCGCCGCCACGACCGTTGGCCGCCGAAAGGAACAGTGCGTTGCCGTCGGAGTGAACCGGGCTGGGTTGGCGAACCGCAGCTAGATCGTCCTCGTCGATCAGATTCCAATCGAACGGATCCGCGCTGCTGGGGCGTTCGAAATCGCCATTGCGGACGGGTGTGTGATCGTCCGCAGCGAGGCCGTGCGCGCGATTGTAAAGCGCTGCGGCGCGGCTATAGGCGAACAGGTCGACCAGCCGCTTCTCAATGGCCTGCAGCATGCCGGGATCGGGGGGCGGGGCGAGGTCGAGATGAAGAGCTCGTGAAAACGCCACCAGCGCGTCCGGCGACGTGCCGCTGGCGGCGTAGCGTTCGAGAAACGGCCGCCACCATTGGGGGCGCCGCGACAAGATCGTGGCAAGTGGCCGCCATACTTCGGGTTGGTTGGCGGCTTGGACAAGCGTCGGCATCAACAGCGCATAGGACCGGATGTTAGTCTTTAACGCACGATCGTAGTGCAACAGTGCGTTTTCTACGTCGCCTTGTGAGACGCTGCTTTCGATCAGCCACATTTGAGTGGGCAAATCGCGGCGCGACATCGCCTCGGCATAACGAACCAGACGCTCGGCCTGCGCCTGATGGTCGCCATCCTGCGCGGCGATGAGTCCCAAAAGTCGCGCTGCGCCGGGATTGACGGGCTGCCGGTTCAGCGATCGGCCTGCATAGGCGGCGATCATCCCCTTGGCTCGATCGAGCGGCCCTTCATTTACTAGCAAGTCTGCGGCGCGGACATTCGCATCGGCGCTAGCCGGGTTCCAGGACAGCGCCAGAAGCGGCGCGGAACGCGCGAATATCCTCTCCATGGTGGCTGCCAGAACCAGCCAGCCTAGCAGCACGCCACCGACTACGATTATGGCGGGGCGAACGATCGAACGGACTGGAGACAACTTCATCCCTTTTGACGCTAACCCGGACAAAGTCGGTGACGATAGCGCGCGACTGCTGTCGAACCGATCTGCCGAGGGCCCTACGGAAAAAGACGCGTCGCTGCAATCAACACGTTTCTGGTCGATCTAATTGCTGCGCTGCAATCCATGCTGTAGGGCGATGCCATGAACCCTGTACGTCTCATCACGCCACGCCGTTTCAGTGATTCCCGTGGTTGGTTTGCCGAAGTCTATTCGGAGCCCACGTTTTCTCAGATGGGCATTACCTGCCGGTTCGTCCAGGATAATCACTCATTGTCCGTTCCAGTCTTCACTTTGAGGGGCCTCCATTTCCAAACGCCGTGCAGGGGGCAGGACAAATTGGTGCGATGCGTGCGCGGGCGTATTTTCGATGTTGCGGTGGATGTTCGCAAAGGATCGCCCACCTGGGGGCGTTGGGTCGGTACGGAACTGTCGGCCGATAACGGTCATCAGCTCTTTATCCCGATCGGCTTCGCGCATGGCTTTGTAACGCTCGAGCAGGATTGCGAAGTGACCTACAAATGTTCCGACACTTACGCGCCGGATCATGACGGCGGCATTCGCTGGGATAGCATTGGCATCGATTGGCCAATACCTGCGGGTACGAGGCCGGAACTAAGCGCTAAGGACGCGGGTCAGCCACTACTGAGCGAATTTGACAGCCCTTTCTCCTACGATGGACGCCCACTGGCGCCGCTCCTCTAAAGGTTTCGACATGCGCATCTTCGTCACCGGTGGTGCCGGCTTTATCGGCTCGGCTCTCGTGCGTCACCTCATTAAGCATAGCCAGCATGAGGTACTCAACTTCGATAAACTGACCTATGCAGGTACGCTGACCACTGTAGAAAAGGTTGCCGCTAATAACCGCTATCGCTTCGTTAGGGGCGATATTTGCGATGCTGACGCGGTCCGCGCCGCCATCGCCGAATTTAAGCCTGACGTGATCACGCATCTTGCCGCCGAGAGCCATGTCGACCGCTCTATAGACGGACCTTGCGCATTCGTGCAGACCAACGTCGTTGGCACGTATACGATGTTGGCCGAAGCGCGCGCCTATTGGCTCGGCCTAGACAAGAAGGGCAAGGCGGCGTTTCGGTTCCACCATATTTCGACCGACGAGGTCTATGGTAGCCTCGGTGACACGGGCTTTTTCACTGAAGAGACGCCCTACGATCCGCGTTCACCCTACTCGGCATCCAAGGCTGGCAGCGACCATCTGGTCAGCGCATGGGGCCATACCTTCGGGCTGCCAGTCCTGATCACCAACTGCTCAAACAACTACGGGCCTTATCACTTTCCCGAGAAACTCGTGCCCCTGATGATTGCCAAGGCGTTGGATGGCGAACCACTGCCCATCTACGGCGCTGGTGATCAAGTGCGTGATTGGCTCTTCGTCGAGGATCACGTCCGCGCGCTTCAGGCGGTGTTCGAGCGTGGCACTGTTGGCCGTACATACAATGTCGGAGGAAATAACGAGAAGAAAAACATTGAGGTGGTACATACCATCTGTTCGATCTTAGATCGGTTGCGCCCGCGCGGCGATGGCCGTCCCTACGCCGATCAGATCACCTCGGTCGCCGATCGTCCCGGTCATGACAAACGCTATGCGATTGATGCCAGCCGTATCAACGCCGAACTCGGCTGGCGTCCTCAAGAGACGTTCGAAACGGGAATCGAGAAGACTGTCGTGTGGTATCTTGCTAACGAGGATTGGTGGCGACCGCTAGTTGCAGCCAGGGCTGCCGTACGGCGCGGCGTTGCCTGACGTGTCAGGCATCAACATATTTATTTGTCGAAAGGCCGGGGGTCATGGCGCATCGTGAGGTCTTGATTACCGGTGCGGGCGGCCAACTCGGCACCGAATTGCAGCGCTGCTCTTGGCCCGAAGGCTGGCGAGTGACCGCGGTGGACGTCGCCGAACTCGATTTGCGCGATACGGCTGCGATCCTCGCACTTGTCGCATCACGGCCCTGGGCAGCGGTGATCAACGGCGCGGCATACACGGCGGTTGACAAAGCAGAAACCGACTTAGTTAGCGCCTGGGCGGTTAATGCCATGGCGCCCGCGGCTTTTGCGGAGGCTTGCGCTAAGGTTGATGTCCCACTGGTCCAAGTCTCAACGGATTATGTCTTTGCTGGCAACAAGACAGGCCCGTGGCAGGTCGATGATCCCGTTGCTCCACTCGGTGTCTATGGCGCATCTAAATTGGGTGGCGAACTTGCGGTCCGGACCAGTGGCGCGCGCCATGCAATTGTCCGCACTGCATGGGTAGTCTCCGCGCATGGCAACAATTTCGTCAAAACGATGCTGCGCGTCAGTGAGGCACGCAGCAGCATCACTGTAGTTGCGGACCAGCGCGGAAGTCCGACGGGTGCAGCCGATCTAGCCATGGCGTTGCGCATCATCGCCGTACGGCTAGCCGAGGACGCAGATGCGCCCACCGGCACCTTCCACTTCAGCAACGCTGGCGAGATCAGTTGGGCCGAGTTTGCCACCGAAATCTTCCGTCAATCGGTGTTGCGTGGCGGCCCAAGTGCTGAAGTGATACCGATCCCGGGTAGCGATTATCCGACCCCCGCACGGCGTCCCGCCAACTCTCTGCTTAGCCATGAGGCAATACGTGCCGCTTATGGCATAACGCCGCGTGATTGGCGCGATGCGTTGAGTGATATCCTAGACGAATTGATCGGAGCCAAAATATGAAGGGCATCATTCTAGCAGGTGGGTCCGGTACGCGTCTTCATCCAGCGACACTGGCGGTGAATAAACAGTTGCTGCCAGTCTATGACAAGCCGATGATATACTATCCCCTATCAGTTTTAATGCTTGCGGACATTCGTGATATTCTGCTCATCTCTTCACCAATATTCATAGATAATTACCGTCATTTATTCGGTGACGGGTCGGCGTTTGGGTTGCGAATAAAATATGCGGAGCAAGCGCGCCCCGACGGGTTGGCGCAAGCCTTTACGATCGGGGCAGACTTCATCGACGGCGATGACGTCGCGTTAGTCCTCGGCGACAATATATTTTTCGGCGCCGGTTTGCCTGATCTACTAGCGAGCGCGGTAGCACGTCCCAGCGGCGCCACCGTCTTTGCCTATCAAGTCGAAGACCCCGAACGTTATGGTGTCGTCGAACTTGCGGCGGACGGGCGTGCACTGAGCCTTGAAGAAAAACCGGAACGCCCCAAGTCGAACCGCGCGGTCACCGGACTGTATTTTTACGACAACCGGGTTGTCGAATATGCCCGTAACCTCAAGCCGTCGGCCCGCGGCGAACTTGAGATCACCGACATCAACCGCTTATATATGGAAGCGGGCGACCTCTACGTCGAAGAAATGGGCCGGGGCTACGCTTGGCTTGATACCGGCACTCACGATAGCCTGCTCGAAGCATCGGAATTTGTCCGTACGCTCCAGCACAGGCAGGGCATCCAGATCGCCTGCCTGGAGGAGATAGCCTACGAAAAAGGCTTCATCTCCATAGACGAAGCACGGGTGCGAGGCGAGATGTTCAAAAAGACAGCTTACGGCCGTGCGATCTTGAAAGCTATATGTTAGGCTCAAGACCTATTAATTGCATGCATGGATAAGGCAAGATTGACCAATGATGGCGGGATTCGACGACAAATGACCCAATCTGGGTGAGGGGCGGGCAGATGCGCCGGATTGAGCCGCACTTGACATTGTCGTGGAGTATGTCGCGCTTGGATGGCCGACGGATTTTTTTCGTGATCTGGACGGCCTGCGTTAGCCGGGTGCCCCAGGGGCCTATGTTCAGCTCAAAACGATCTATAATCGGTTTATTAGTTGCCCCCGCATCGGTCGATGATCGATGCCAGACGTTTGAAGGCGTATAGGGTGGCGGCCATCCTGTTCAAGAGAGGGCTCGAGCGATGCTCTCGCTGGCTGATGTCTGCGCTGCACGAGGGGTGGCTTGAACGGCACCTTGCATGCCATCTGTGATGACCGAATGCACCCCGCTTCATGATGCTGATCATAGGACATATGAGCGGCTATAAGGGGGGGGGGGGGCATGCTCGAGGCAATGCCCGGCACCGTTGCTGTTCGCAGAAAGCGGCCAGGACGCCGATTGGTTTTGCCAAGCGCTTGCCGCGCGGGCACCGACACTTGCATTCCGTCATGAAAGGTCGCATTGTGTCGAGATCGCACGGCAATGCCCTACCGGGGTCGCGATGGCGTCGATGACATGTTCGGCCCGCCTCATGGGCTAGAGGCTCGTCTATACCCGTTACATCAATGCGTTCACGCCTCCGTGCTTGTTATCGACCTCTCCGCATCTATCATGCTTTGGATCATTTACTGAGCCCTGAGCCCACCACACGGGCCCTTTTTTAAATACTGTACAATAAGGGACAACGTTCATAGTTAGGGAACCGATCCGGGTTGATGGGCGTGAGGGGATATATGGAGCTTGCAGACCGGCCAAAGCGGTTCGGTGATCATCATAATGCGTTCGGAGTACTCCGGCTTTTCCTTGCCGCCCTTGTCATTGTTTCGCATACGCCTGAGTTGATCGACGGAAGCCCAAATCGGGAAGTGCTGACGCGGCTGACCGGCACCTTGTCCTTTGGGGGGCTGGCGGTGTTTGGTTTTTTCATCGTCAGCGGCTATCTGATCACTGGCAGCTTCGTTCAGTCCTCATCACTCGCGTCCTTCTTCAAGAAGCGCACAGCTAGAATTTATCCCGCTTTTATCGTCTCGTCCTTCGTATGTCTTTTTGCAGTGGCCCCACTTGCCGGTACACAGCTCGACATCGGATCGCCGCGCATATTAATCGGTAGTATCGTGCGGATCGCGATCCTTGCGCAGCCGCGGGTCGAAGGCGCCTTTCCTGGGCAGCATTACAACGATCCTATATCTGCGCTCAATGGCGCGGCATGGACGATCCAATACGAATTCGCCTGTTACGCGCTGGCCGCACTGCTCGGTATCGCTGGACTATATCGAAAGCGCGCCGGGGTCGCTTTACTTGCACTCATCTTACTAATCGCCGCTCAGACGGTACCAGCCGATGCTGTCAATGCTTTGACGAAAGGCCGAGCGTTTGCAGGGGCGCCGGCTTTCTTATTCAAGCTGCCGGGAATGTTTCTTACCGGTGCGACCTTTTATCTTTATCGGGACTGCCTGCGCCTTACCGTTACCGGGAGTATCTTTGCAGCGGCTGGCCTGTGCATTACCCTGCCGATTGCTCCACTGACGGATATCGGTGTCGCAGTATTTGGGGGATACCTGTTATTTACTGCAGCGCGGTTAGGAGGCGATACGCTGATTGGCCGAATTAACGACCGCAACGACATATCTTATGGTCTTTATCTTTACGCATGGCCGATTGAACAGCTGCTGATTCGTTATATGGATTCCGCTAGTCTTTTTTTGATTGGTACGATGACGCTATTGCTTGCCTTGGCTTGCGGATGGGCGAGTTGGCTAATTGTTGAGCGGCCCGTTCTGCTTTGGGTCAAGCGACAGCGTTCTGCGACGTCACATCGCAGTACTGAGTTGAGCGGTCCGTCTTAAATCTAAAACTCATAGCCTACTTGAGCGTCGCGGCGAATGCGATGGCTGCCGTGAAGTTTGTGATGTTTCAGTCGAAGTGTCGTTGCCTCTAAATGCCTTATGGAGCCTCGCGGGTTTTATACCGTACTCGCGGGGCGGTAGTCCGGCGCCTTGTACGGGGGGACCTCGTTGCAGCCAGTCAGCCAGTCCGGCAACTGAGTAGCCCCAAGGTGTTCAGTCCCTGCATCTGGTGGATCGGGTTGACGATGAACCGGTTTGGCTCTGACGTCCAGATCTTTGCGATGTACTCGTAGGGCGTAAGACCGCTGAGCGTTTTGAGCCTACGGGCGAAGTTGTAGGCCACCATGAAGTCAGCGAGGTGCGTCCGAAGCTGTTCGTGGGTTTCGTAGTGGAAGCGTGTGACGGTCGCTTCCTTGATGGTGCGGTTCATCCGCTCGACCTGGCCGTTCGTCCAGGGATGGTTCGGTTTGGTGAGCCGGTGCTCGATGCCGTTTGCCTCGTAGATCATGTCGAAGCGCATCTGGCGCGACCAGGCGGTGTTGCGGTTGCTGGGCTGCGCGGCGAACTGGATGCCATTGTCCGTCAGAAGTAAGCGTGGTCGGCAGGCCGCCTTGCGGTAGGGCCTGTGGCTGAGATGCTTGCGGCCTTTGACGAGGGCGCAGGCGGTGCGGGAAGTTGTAGGTTCTACGACCAGTCATACGAGTGCTCGTATGACTGGTCGGATGGAGGTGACCAGCCTCACCTCACCCAGCGAG
>NZ_LMMH01000015.1:0-55058 GCF_001422185.1 Sphingomonas sp. Leaf257 | reverse complement strand
CATCAGACGCATCGCAGACCATCCGGCCCGCCGGGTCGCTGAACTGCTGCCGTGGAACTACCGGCCCGTTTGAGGTGACGCCGTCACCGGACGCTTACGCTGCGCCGGGCGATCTCGGATCTGACGCTGGACAAGCTCATCCTGCAGGAGGCAGCCAAGGGAAACTTCTGAGCCCCGCACGGCGTCGGCGCTGCATCGACCAGGTCCGGGAGGTGCTGGATGTATCCGAGCGGCGGGTGTGCCGCGTGCTCGGCCAGCACCGGTCGACGCAGCGCAAGGTGCCGTTCGGGGCAGATGACGAGCTGGCGCTCACCGAGGATATCATCGCCCTTGCCAGGCAGTACGGGCGCTACGGCTATCGCCGGGTGACGGCGCTGCTGCATGCGGCGGGTTGGTCGGTGAACCATAAACGGGTGGAACGGATCTGGCGACGCGAGGGGCTGAAGGTGCCGCAGCGCCAGCCGAAACGCGGCCGGTTATGGCTGAACGATGGCTCGTGCATCCGGTTGCGGCCGGAGTATCCGGGGCATGTCTGGGCTTACGACTTCGTCGAGGAACGCACCCATGACGGACGCAAGTTCCGCATCCTTACCATTATCGACGAGGCGAGCAGGGAGTGCCTGGCACTCGTCGTCGCGCGCCAGCTCAAACACGAAGACGTACTGGCAGCGCTGGCCGAGTTGTTCATCGAGCGTGGTCCGCCCGCGCATATCAGGTCGGACAACGTCCTATGTCGGGAAGCAGCGGCGGGTTTTGGCCAGCAGATATCGATGCGCCGACAACCATCGGCGCGGCATGCAATCTGAGCCAGATGGCTNGGACAACGTCCTATGTCGGGAAGCAGCGGCGGGTTTTGGCCAGCAGATATCGATGCGCCGACAACCATCGGCGCGGCATGCAATCTGAGCCAGATGGCTCCCACCGTCAACGGGATCGCTCCCTGCCATAGCAAACGCAGGATCCAGCGGCGCCGGGGCGACCGTGGTCCTCACCATCCTTAAAACGAGATACGCACCCAGGTGGAAGGCCCGAACATTATCTACAGGGTCGCTCGAGGAGCGCCCTCACGGCACTTGCAGAGAGGGGTCCTTCCACCTGGCATCCGACCGTTCGAGGAACGGCCGGTACTCTGTTCCCGTCTTGATGACGGCGTGAGCCACGCGCGCCATCTTGGCGGTGAGCGCCGTCATCGCCTTGCGGCGACGGTCGGCATCGTCCGCGTGCCCGGCAATGTATCGTCCGAGCTTGTCGCGGAAGCTGTTGTCGCGCTGACGCGCGGCGACCTGGGCAGCCATCCAGAAGGTGCGGCGCAGGCGCGCGTTGCCGTATTTGGACAGCCTGGTGCGGCCGCGGAACGTGCCCGACTGGCAGGTCGCGAGATCGAGGCCGCAAAACTTCAGGAACTGGCGATGATGGTTGAAGCGGCGCAGATCACCGGCCTCGGCCAGGATGGTCAGCGCATTGATCGGACCGATGCCCGGAATGTTGCGCAGCAGCTGGTAGTCGACGTCATCGGCGAGCCGCGCATGAGCCAGCCGCTCGATCTCGTCGCGCTGGTGGATGAGGCTGCGGCCCTGTGCAATGACCATGCGGAACATGGTGACGGCGGCGGAGTCCTCCGGCACCGGCAGTGCCGTCGAGGCGAACGCCGTCTCGTAGATGTCGTTGATGAGGCGTGCCTTGGAGACCTTGCGGCCGATGAGCGGCCACGCCGCGGCCGAGAACGCCTCGCGGTCCAGTGCCGTGATGGTGGCCGGCGTCGGAAACCGCTCGATGAGCGCGAGAAACCAGTCGGACCGGCTGTTACCTGCGAAGCGGGCGATCTCGGGGAAGTACAGCGGCAGATAGTGGGTCAGGATCCGGTGCCAGGTCTGCGTCTTCATCCTGGAGATCGTCTCGTGGGTCTTCGAGAGTTCCTGCAGGTCATTGATGCCCGCGGCGAGCGGGTCCACATAGCGCTGCGTCGCACCGATCCGCAGCATGTGGAGGATGACCTGCGCGTCCTTGGGGTCGTTCTTGTCCCAGCCATTGTGCAACGCCTCGCGTGTTCGGGCGAGCGCGACCGACGAGATGAGGCGCAGCTCAAACCCCGCCGTCAGCAGCCGGTGCGCCAGCGTGCGATGGTAATTACCCGTCGCCTCGAACCCGACGATGATGGGACGACCGATGGCAGCGAGCTGCTCGACGAAGCCGTCATAGTCCTCCTTGGTCGCCATGACGGTCATCCGCCGGCGCCGGCCGCCTTCCGGTCGCTCGATAAGGACCTCCTGCCGGTTCTTGGACATATCGATGGCTACCAGCACGGCGCCGGCAGGCGTAGAGGTGAGCTTGGTCATGGTCGGTCGGCCTCCAAAGTGTTGTCTCGACAACCTCACTTTAGATACCTGCTGACCGACCATGGCTTGCCCTGATGAAGCCTGCGGCCGCTTCGCGGCCTTGCCTTCATCAGGGCCATAGCGGCCCCCGAACCAGCGCTTCCCAATGTGCTACGGCACCGAGCTTACCTGGTCGCCCTGTCGCCGAGCTCCGCCTCCGACCCGCATCTTGNCTCGGCGGTGAAGGACACCTCCATCTTATGGCTCCAGTTTAGATACCTGCTGACCGACCATGGCTTGCCCTGATGAAGCCTGCGGCCGCTTCGCGGCCTTGCCTTCATCAGGGCCATAGCGGCCCCCGAACCAGCGCTTCCCAATGTGCTACGGCACCGAGCTTACCTCGAACGCGGTGCTCGCCTGGTCTGGCGATGCCGGCGTCGAGTGGCACTACATCGCGCCGGGCAAGCCGACGCAGAACGGGTTCGTCGAGAGCTTCAACGGTCGCATGCGCGACGAGCTGCTCAACGAGACGCTGTTCTTCACCATCCGCCAGGCCCGCTCGATCCTGGCGTGCTGGGTCGACGACTACAACACCGAGCGGCCGCACTCCTCGCTTGGCTATGCCACTCCGAAAGCCTTCGCTGCGAGGCTCGAACAGCAACGGGCGGGGTTAACCCCGCCTGTTGCTTCACCTGCGCTTATGCGTGACAACACCGGTCGGTTTCTGGTTGCCGCTGGATGAAAGGCGGGGGTCACGTCAACCGCACCACGCTCGCTGCGCTAACACTCAGTTTTGCCGCCACCGAGCGCACACTCTCGCCCGCCTCGACCCGAACCACCGTCCGCTCTCGCAAATCCATCGAATATGGTCGCGTCATCACTACCAACCTCCTGCCCGGCCCGTAGCTTGAATCAGACTTAAGTGCCTTTGTGAATCCCTCAGCGATCCAGAAGAACGGCATCCCGCTTTAGAACGGTACTTCCTGTGATTCACACAACATGTTAAGCGAGAGATCTACCACCCCAACAGGCTTATTGGGTTTCGAGCGCAACCAGCATGGAAAAAGCACGGCATCTACGGCTAGGCAAACTGACAATACCAAAATCACAGTGTAAACCTAATATGCCGTTTAGCACCTTGCGTTCTGCCTAAAGAATTTTATTCCCAATAAGATGCAGCCGGTTTGCCGGTAGAAGATCTATAGCAAACTTACTCGGCCCTTTAGCAAACCGACCGCTTCGAACCGTCATCCGTTGCAAAGCAGGGGCAGGATCGGCATAAACAAAGCTATTGATCGCCCCAGGCTGCTTCAGACTGCCGATGACGTCGGGCCTATCGACCAAACAGGTGCCGCTTGCGGTTTTTAGCACAACGATGGCAAGGCCTGCGATGTTGTTCATGTGGATGTCGCTGATCGTTACATCACACCCGCCGATCTCGACCCCATTGGCGCGCAACGATCCGTTCAGCGAGATGAGATTACTTAGACGTCCGCCGGTGATGCGAGGCCGGATCGCATATTGATGTGTTGATATGCCAGCGGTGCAAGCCGCACCGGCGCCCTCCACCACGGGATTTATCACAACGCAATCTGAAGCGCCCCGCGGAATGCGAAGTCCATCCACCATGTCACTACCGTCGCGTCCACCCAGGATAATCGCCGCATTGCTGAACCCTGGGGCTTGACGGCTACCCGTTGCGCACTGACGCACTATCGGATCAATCAAATGGCAGCGATAGGCGCCAAACGTATCATATGCATCTTCGCCGTAGAAATAGGCACCGGCCGCCGACGATCCTTCCGCCGTGAAGCGGCGGTACACGACGTCGCGTCCACCTACCACCGAACAACCTCGCGCAGCTGAGGCACGGCTGACGCCATCGTTCACTGTGATCGTGTGACAAAGGCGGCCTTGCGCTCGATAAGATACGACGGCAAAGCCATCGTCGCCGGTGTACTCGCAAAGCGACCGATCGAACACCAGATCGTGTGATCCGTTGGTGACATGGATCCCGTCGGCCATGCTGTGGCGGACGATCGGACGAATGATGCGCCCGTTGCTGGCATTGCTGAACATCATACCGGCGGCCGCAACCCCGCGGCCTGCCCCAACTGCTTCTACGGTCACATTTTCAAGTATAAAACCGTTTGCCGATCGCGCGTCGCCGTCTCCAATCATGATGCCGTTGCCTTCGTTGGCCGACGTCCGCGTTCGTGCCGCACCCAGAAGCCGCAGATTGGCGACACGCCAGCCGCTGCCGATGCACCTAAGTACCTGCGGGCCATCGGACAGCGCGACAAAGTTGCATCCGCCCCCCTCTAACGATACGCCGTCGAGCATCAGTTCGCCGTCGTGACGGTACGATGCGTCCGGATCGGCGATCAGATCGAAACCCTCAGCATGCGCAGCTTCGAACGCTCGACGCAATGCCGGCCATTGGTCGCGTATCGAGAAGCGGTCGACTCCGAAGCGCGACAATGGAAGCATGTGGCGGTCCGATGTCGGGCGTCTCGTAAAGTGGAGGCCATCACCGGTCAGTGCCTTAGCATCTTGATCGTTGCAGGCTGCGGCACCTAGCACACCAGCGATGCCCACCAACACGGAGCGTCGAGAGGTCGATCCGATCACGACAGGGTCCGCCGCAACACCCCTTCGACGCGACCTAAAGCAACCTGGCCATAATAGGCCGCCATTCGCCAGCGGCCCCGCGCTATCGAAACCACACTGCCGGCAAGCGGTCGCACGACCCATTTGCCCTGCATTGAGATCGAATATTCGTGCAGCCTGAGGACGAAGCCCATGCCGCGTGCATAGCCACGTGCCTTTTGCAAGACCCGGGCATCCGGGCGGCCTAGCACGATTTCTTCGTGATGTCCGACGACGGTAGGATCGTACCAACAGGAAAAGCCAGCGTTGATCGCACGGATGATTATGTCCTGAATTTCGCTCGATTGCCACGGTGTTACAGCACCGATGCCGATGTCATCGTCGAATCCGTCAATTGCCTCAAGAATCGTCCGGCGGAAAAAAACGATCCATTCAATCGCAGTAGTCCAGGCTGTGATACGGTCAATCGGCAGTGCCGTCGTCTCGAATCGACCGTTGATGGTGCGCCCACTTTCATCCGTCGGTCGACCGGACAACAGATCGCAACCCTGCTCCTGCATAACCGCAAGCGCCCGCTCGAGAAAATCGGCCGGATACCAGCAGTCGTCGTCAGGAAACAGAAGGATTTCGCCCCGGCTGATCCGCCAGCCGCAGTTGCGCGCTCGGCTGGCGCCGCGTTCTCCCGGAGTGTGCACGCGCCGGACGGGAAAAGCCCAGTCACTTTCCACGATCGGCACCAGCCGATCGTCCTCGTTCTGGTCGACCACGATGACCTCGAAATCGGTAAGGGTCTGTCGGGCGAGACTATCAAACAGGCGAACGATTTGATCGGTGCGGCCGAGCGTCGCCATCACCAAGGACATGGTGGGACGCGGGATGGCATTGGAATCCGTCATGACGCTGTACCTTGTCGTGCCGCTCCGGCAGCATAGGCGAAGAACCGGTCTCGCCTCATCCGAACTGGTTTAATGGCGTAGGCAGTGATGATACCGCCCAGGAACAGCGGCAGCGTGCGGGTATCGGAAATATAAACGATACGGATGAGGTCAGTGGTCCCCAGAAATACAGCTGGATACAGCAACATTCCAATCAGCGATTTGTTCTGGAAGCTGCGGTGGACCGCCCCGATTACCGTGCCCAGTCCGATCATAAACGCCGTCGCGATAGGGAAGGGATAATCGAGAAAGGCTGCATAAAAGCCGCCTGGGTTATTGAACTCGGGGGTAGCGTACATCTCGAGAAAATTGTCCATCATCGTAACATCGGGTTCCCGGATCAAGCTACCTAAGATAGGGAACTTGGTGACCCAGCCTACCGTAATTTCTGGCTTCGGCGTGAACTGACCATAAGTCAGATAGGCACCGGCTCCATTGTTGATTGAGGTGGAGAAATACCCAGCGAATCGGGGCGCAATAAAATCGATGTAGGTATCATAATATTGCCGATAGTATTGCCAGCTGCGGAAATACTCGAGCGCCGCGAAAGCTGCGAAGACGAAAACAATTCCGATGAATGGCGCAATTGTACGCCACAGTGAGGGACGCCAGCGATATGCGATTGGGATCACGCCGAGCGCAGCCAATGCTTCCAGCAGCGCGAGCCGCTCCGACGCCAGGATCGAACGCGCAAAGACGAGAACGAAGATCACGCCCGTCATCGTCCACAATCGCGGTGTCATAGTGTAGTTAGTCATCATCACCAGTGTCGACACCAACGCGAGATACACGGTACCGAACTGCACGAACGACGTGATGCCGGGGATACGGCCAAGTTCGTTGCGCAATTCCCCCGACGCGACGATGTCGCCGCGCAAGAGCGACAGCACCAGCGACAAGTGCATAACTAGCGTGCCGAGCAGGATCGCATAGGCGACGATGGCAACCCAACCGATCCGGATCAGCACCCGCGTCGCACGTTCGCCGTCGATTAGTGAAACCATATCCTGCCGCGGGACGAGCAAGCGGCCTACGGTGATACCCACAACTAGCATCGCCATGCTGTACAGGCCGAGCCAGAACGTCTGCGGCGTAATGAAATCGCGACTGGCGTTGAACGTCCAATAGTTGAAACGGTTAAAATATGCTGCGAAGCAGAATATCGGAAGCACGACGAACAGAATCGTGCGGACAGGATCCATCCACCATGCCAGCGGCTCTTGCAAATTCGCGCCCAGCAGAATGGCGGGTCGCCGGCGTACGCTGCTCGACGGCCCTTCCTGAATGGCAAGTCCGCCCGTCAGCGGCATCGGGGGGAGGGAACTCATCGATACTCCTGATACACGGGACGGCGTTCGTGTTGCTCGTAGCCCTCTTTGGATCATCTCTACAACCGTTAACGCAAGCGCCGGCGGTCGCCGGACTATTTGCAACGGACCAAGACGGTTGGCAGCCACAGGAATAATCCGCTACGGGGACGTGAATTGGCATGTAGCCTCGCCGATCCTCGGCCTCATATAGCGTTAGGTGACGATGAAAATTGCGATCGTTCACGACTGGTTGACCACGTATCGCGGAGGCGAGCGCGTCGTTGAGGAACTGCTGCGGATGTATCCGGAAGCGGATCTGTTCAGCATCGTCGATTTTATGGAAGACCGCGACAGGCACATGTTGCAGGGCCGGGTGCCGAAAACCAGCTTTATCCAGCGCATGCCTTTCGCGCGAAAGCGCTATCGTGCCTATCTCCCATTAATGATGGCGGCGATCGAACAGTTCGATTTGAGTAACTACGATCTGGTGATCAGCTCGAGTTCCGCGGTCGCCAAGGGTGTGATCACCGGGCCCGGGCAAGTTCATGTCTCGTACGTGCATAGCCCCATCCGCTACGCCTGGGATCTCCAGCACATCTATTTGCGTGAGGCCGGTCTGGATCGTGGTCTGCGGGGCCTCTATGCGCGTGCTTTGCTCCATTACGTCCGGATGTGGGACCAGCGCACGGCCAATGGAGTGGACTGCTTCGTCGCCAATTCCGGGTTCATCGCGACGCGGATATGGAAGACCTACCGACGTGAAGCGCGAGTGGTCTATCCGCCAGTCGACACCAATAGCTTTACCCCAACGGGCGCGCCGCGTGGTAGCTGCTATCTGACCGCCTCTGGTCTCGTACCCTACAAGCGTGTGCCGATGATCGCCGAGGCGTTTGCGGCGATGCCCGACAAGAAACTCGTAGTGGTAGGCGACGGCCCCGAGATGCCTGCTCTACGTAAGGCGGCAGGCCCGAATGTCGAAGTATTGGGCTATCAGTCGCACGACGAACTGCTCCGACTTTTTCGATCGGCAAAGGCCTTCGTCTTCGCGGCAGAGGAGGATTTCGGTATCACCCTGGTTGAGGCACAGGCTTGCGGCACGCCGGTGATCGCTTATGGCCGTGGGGGTGCGCTCGAATCGATCCGCGGGCTGGATCACGATCAGCCTACAGGCGTTTTTTTCCCCGAACAGACGCCGGCATCCCTAGTCGAGGCGGTAGGCCGATTCGAAGCGCATGCGGACCGATTCGACGCTACGGCGATCCGTGACAATGCATTGCGCTTTGCGCCCAGTGAATTTCGTCGGCGCATGCTGGCGGTGATCGATGCCGAACTTAGCGCCAGCGATACCCGCTCTCTCCGCTTCCGCCGGGATGCCGATGCGCCGTCCGCCAACCCTGCCGTCGAACTTGTCAAGGATTTGGGCGTGTGAGCAGGCGCCGGTCCGGTGGGCTGACGGTCAACGCCCGCTTTCTTACCCAGCGGCTGACCGGCGTGCAGCGGTACGCGATCGAGGTCTCTCGTCGGCTGAAGGCGATGCGTCCGGATATCCGCTTCGTGGCGCCTGCGGGCATTATCCATACAGCGATAGCTCGCGAATTGGCGGTCGAGACGGTCGGGCGGTTACATGGCCACGCCTGGGAACAGTTGGAATTGCCCCGCTATCTGGATGGCACCGGCCTCATCAATCTGTGCAACGCCGCGCCACTCGCCGTAAACCGGCAAATCGTGACCATCCACGATGCTGCGCCATTTGCGGTGCCGGAGGCCTATAGTCGTACATTTACGCTTTGGTACCGCGTGATGACCCGTCGGCTAGGTGCGCGAGCGGCGGGGATCGTAACCGTTTCGCATTTCTCCGCTGGCGAACTTTGTCGCTATCTCGGTGTCGCACCGGAGCGGATCGATGTTACGCCGCTGGGCAGCGAACATGTGCACACGATCCCGGCAGACGAGGCGATTATTGGCCGCCATGCGTTGGGCGACCGACCCTTTCTGCTAGCAGTCGGCAGTCACAGCCCGCACAAGAACTTCACTGCGTTGGTTCGCGCCGCAGAGCGGCTAGGCGACGTGCCCTTTCGTTTCGTGATGGCTGGCGGCGCTGACCCGCGCGTCCATGCCAGCGTGCCGGAGGCGCTGGCGAGCGGCAACGTTGTGCATGTCGGCGGGGTCAGCGATGCCGAGCTTTACGCCTTATACGGGCGGGCAGCAGGCTACGTCCATCCTGCATATTACGAAGGGTTCGGCCTTCCTCCCCTAGAGGCGATGGCGCTGGGTTGCCCAGTCCTGACGTCACGAGCGGCGTCGCTGCCGGAAGTATGCGGGGATGCAGCGGAATATTTCGATCCGTTCGATGGCGATACCATCGCCGCTGCGATCCGGCGGTTCATGGCGGACGACATCCGGCGCGCCGACCTTAGAGGAGTGGGACGCACTCGAGCCGGGAAGTTTTCATGGGACGGCTGCGCACAGGCGTTGCTCGCGATCGCCGATACGCGACTATCTTAAAATCTATCTCCCAACGGAGCCATACTGGGCAAATTCACCATGATGGGACGTCTTTTACAAAATGACGTGCTCCCCATTCTCAGGCCGCTGATAAGTTAGCTTCGGTTTCCTTATGCCCGTGGCGTGGGCGGTTGGTAAACTTGCCGGGTGCCATGCCGCCAAGGCTGCTGTGCGGACGCACAATGTTGTAGTCGGTCCGCCATGCCTCGATGATCCGTCTCGCCACAGCCAGCGAGGGGAACAGGTGCTCGTTCAGACACTCGTCGCGCAAGCGACCATTGAACGATTCGACAAAGCCGTTCTGCTGCGGCTTGCCGGGTGCAATGTAATGCCACTCAACGCCGGCGTCCTGGCACCAGGCGAGCACGGCATGACTGGTTAGCTCGGTGCCATTGTCGCTGATCACCATGTACGGCAGCCCGCGACGCTCGGTGATGGCGGCGAGTTCGCGGACGACACGCCGGCCTGACAACGAGGTGTCGACGATGCACGCCAGGCACTCCCGGCTGTAATCGTTGATGACGTTGAGGACGCGGAACCGCCGGCCGCAGGCCAATGCATCCGACACGAAGTCGAGCGACCAGCGCTGGTTGGGTTCCTGCGGGATCGCCATCAGCGCTCGTGTGCCCAGTGCCCGTTTCCGTCCGCCACGCTTGCGCACCGTCAGCCGCTCCTCGCGATACAGCTGGTACACCTTCTTCAGGTTCATGCCCTTGCCTTCACGCCTGAGCAGGATCGCCAGCCGGCAATAGCCGAAACGACGACGCTCGTTGGCGATCTCGCGCATTCGCTCGCGGACAGCATCGTCCTTCGCGCGAAGCGGCTCATATTGCCATGCCGACCGGTTGACCCCGATCAGCCTGCGGGCGCGACGCTCGGAGAAGCCGTGGTCGGTCATCAGCTTCTCCACCGCAGCGTAGCGATCCGCAGGCCGGGTCAGTTTTTTCCTTAGCAAATTCCTCAGCACCGACACGTTCAACATCGACTCCGCCAGCAGCTTCTTCAGCCGCCGGTGCTCGTCCTCCAGCGTCCGCGACCGCGCCGCTTCCGACACAGTCATCCCGCCGTATTTCGACTTCCAGTTGTAGAACGTCGCATCGCTGATGCCGTGTTTCCGGCACAGCTCGGCGGTCTTCAAGCCAGCCTCGTGCGCACGCAGCACGCCTATGATCTGATCCTCGGTAAAACGGCCTCGCCGCATCGCTCGTCTCCATCTGACGAGCTAACCTACCAATGGCATGATCTCCGGGGAGCACGTCAAAAATTCAAAGCGCGCCGGCATTCCATCATTTCAATAAAGATACGGCCTGCGCAGTATTGCTGCGTCGGTATTGTTCAGGAATATAACCAAGAATGACCCTGGTCATTACCTCAGTGCAGAGGCCTTCAGTAGCTTTTTTCTACTAAATCTCATTCTTAATCCCGCATTAAAAAACTTTAATTCACATGAATTATCTCGGCAATCTCCAAAAGGTTGGACGTGATCTGTATCGTTCGACTTGAAGTCATGCCGGCGTGACGAGGCGCTTGGGGTGGACGTGCGCTGAGCGTTCGACGATAACTTTTGCTCTACAGCGTGCGCAATTTCGGCGAAAGCTGCGGCCCAAGGGGGTGCGACGTCGCTTGCTTCACCGTGCGCCCTCCTGATGCGGGTGATGAGTCTGGCCGGCGCGACCGCGGCGAGCCGACACGCAGGTCATGTGCCACAGCCCGGCACCATGCCTCCTCGATAGGGTAAATCTGTAGTGTCGGCAAAAATGATGACGGTGAGACGGTGTGTACAGTCTGGGAGGCGTGGCCCGTGCTTACGATTGACCACCTGTCATGGCGTTGATCTGTCGGCCGTCCAGGCTGCCCCCGTGGCGTCGCACGACGTGACTTGATAGGAGCCTGAGGCAGTGCCGTTCCGTCACACTCCTGCCCGCTCGCGAAGCGCCTTTGGGTTTCGATGGCTTATGCTTGACGCAGAATTTAAGGAGTATGAAGCCGTTCTCGACCGACTGGTGCATGCCCGAGCACCCGCGTTGATGGACGCATCAGGCGTGTCGACCGGCACCATCGCCGACACGCTCGTCGTCCTGGGCCACAATCCTCAGCGCATCCGATCTGAGGCTGTGTTCGCCAAGCCCTGCGGCGTGTGTCCGGTACACCATCGAACGGAACGACTAGCCGGCATCGCTTGAACCGCGGTGGCAACCGCCGGACAAACGCTGCGCTGTACCGCGTCTCTCTCGCCCGCATGCGGCCTCATCCGCCAACGCGCGATTACATTCAGCGCCGGACCACTAAGGCAAATCACCTTGCGAAATCCGCCGCTGCTCGAAGCGCTACATCACTCGCGAAACCTACCGGCACCTCTGTATCGGGATGTGGGCCGCACCGAATGGAAACACCGCTTCACCAACATCCAAGCATCAACGCTTGCACGGAAACTATCTACGACCTCTATGCGGCTGAGGTCATCCATTGGCATGGGCGGTGGCGTAGCTTCGGGCGCGGTCGAATATGGCACGATCGGATAGTTCGACTGGTTCAAACATCACCAATTACCCAAAAATCATTGGCTACATCTTGCCATGGAATACGGAATGGCAATATTATGCCGCCTCAAATGCCGCCGACATGGTGGTATAATTCACATCCAACGGTTTCAGGCAAACCCATCGCAGTTAAGAGCCCCGACGTATACACCAGCAAGGTAATATCATTATGCCTTTCAATTGGCGGGCATCGTCAAAGCAGGCGCGGGATCGAACCAGTGGGAGCAAAAGCACAGCAACTTCGTCGGTATTGCCAGGTAAGTATACGCAATTTTTCGTAAACGTGCACGCTCTCCCGGCCAGACTGGCGACCAGCTATCTGAAGCAAGCCAGGTCCCTGCCCTTGCATTACGTTTCACCCGACGGCCGGTGTGGCGTTCCGACGCACGCGCGCTCGCCTTGGCGGCTCTGCATACAACGGCTTCCTCGAACGTGACCGCCTCTACGCTGCCACACCGCATGTCGGCACGGGCTTGGCGGGACGCATGCCACCGTCCTCTTGTCGCTCGCACCAGCACATACGCCGTCGCGTTCACCGCAGCCCGCCCGGATCTTCCTCCCCGTTATACCATGGGCTGGACCAGGAAGATAAAAAAATGACATGTCCCGAATCGCTGAACGGCAGGGGCAACGGGCACACCTGGAGCACGCGAACAAGGCTCACGATCAACAATTGGCGATGCTTCTCCCTTTAAAATCAAAGGCGCTGGATCTTTGTACTAGAATTCCATATTTTTCTGTGAATTCCACACGTACTAAAAGAGTTAATTTTCCGAATCTCGACCCACAATATGCGGCCAATCAGCGAGTAAATCTCTAATAAGGGGCACAATCGGGAACCATGTTTGTTGGTATAGATTTGGTGATAGTATAAAAGATCGTATGATTGGGATATCAGAAGGCACGGCGCACGTTGTCTTTTTTCCCTTCCTCGGGCGCTAGCCTGTCGGATTGCGGGAGGCTAGTTGCATAGTACTCAAAGCAACTTACGAGCTCTTACGAACTGAAATTCGGCCTAGGCTGGCTGGCATGGTGGGTTTTGGCTTGGTCCCCACCAGGGGGCAGACTGCAGTCAAACAAAGAGATCTTGGAGCGCGCTAGCCCGGAAGCGGTTACGCAACCGACGTCGTTTATGCTCGCCCGCGTCATGGCGCATGTGACAGGCCTGGCACAACGCCGCCAGATTGCGCGGCCGGTTGTCGCCGGGGTCATGATTGAGATGCGCACTGGCCAGGATCACGCGGGTCCGGCGGAACGGCAGGGGCGGCGGGATGCCTGCCAGGCCCGGTTCCGCGTGGACCATGGCGGTGGGGCTGGGCAGCGCCCTCACCCCCCTGCCCCGCCCGTTGCGCCAGTGGGCGCGGTCCTCGTCCCACCAGGTTCCGTCGCCCAGATGCACGATGTCGCGGCCGTGTGGTCGTCCGCAATGCTCGCACCGCCCCTTGGCGCGGTCGAAGCGGATCAGGGCGGACAGCTCGCGCCAGTCGATCGGGTAGAGCCAGCGATGTTCGCGTGCGATCGGCATAGCCCTTTGTGAATCGATATGGGGCGAACCCAAAGCGAAAAGGCGATTGATTCAGAAAACTCATCAAGCTCTTCAAAAAAGCTCAAAAAACATATCCAAAGGGTTAGAACGTTAGATGAGAATTAAAGGATTAAGCTGTGTTTTCCACAGGCTAAAGTAGCGGATTTGCTAGCGTTTTTCTGGCCTTCGCGTTCCCGACATATCGACTATCTGTTCCCGAAATATCGAGATGGGCGTTCCCGATGTATCGCCCAAGCGTTCCGAGAGTATCGTTGCCCGTTCCCGATATATCGAAAAGGCGTGACGGACGCCGCTGGAGCGGGTCGGATTGAATCAGTTTTCGACCTATGCCGCGTAGTGAGGTTCAAAGTTGCAACTCGTCGGGAAGCACGATCGTAGCGATGATCGAACACGCGATATTTCGGGAACGCATATGGGCTGCGCATCCCCGCCGCATCTAGATTTTGGCGGCTAAATATCAGGAAGGGGGGGGCGCCGTTCCCGCACTCCCCTCCCCTCTTGTCAGCGCAGCAGGTGCCGGTTCTTGGCGTCGAAGCGGCGGACATAGCCGATAAAGGCGTTCTGATAGCTGACGGGCGTGCGTGCGGGATCGGCCTCGACCCAGGCTTTGAATTCGGCGTGGAGCGTCTGATAGTCCCAGCCCGGACATTCGGAGCGCAGCAGCGCCAGGGTCGCGTCGGTGATTTCCCCGAAGGTCGAACGGGTCGACAGGCTCTTGACGCTGCGACGGATCAGCGCGCTGGCATCCATGTCGCGGTTGCTGGCGGTGGGCGGAGTGTTTTCCGGCGTCGGTGCCTTGGGCGGTGAGGCGGCAGCGGACTTCGACTTTTTCGGCGCACGGGCGGCGGGCATAGCCCCCTCCCCTTCCGCTCGCCTCCGCATCCGCAGGCTCGGCTCGCGCTTGCCCTCGGCCTGCTCCAGCGTCAGGGCGTAACCAGGCAACTCGTTGCGTTCGGCGATCTTGGCGATCTCGAACTTGAAGCGGCGATACTGGCCCTCCGCCCCCGATTTTTCGAACAGGGTCGGCATGGAGATGGCGAAGCCCCCCTCCCCTGCCCCGCCGGCATGTTTGCGCGCGACCTTGTACAGCCAGCGTTCGCGACCGCCCGAAATGTCGAAATAGGCGCGGTCGATCGACAGGACGCCGCCCGTCATCATCACGCCTTCGTAGAACCAGCTGGACAGCTCGATGGTCATGCCGCGCGAACGTTCGGTCTTTTCGTCTACCAATTGCGTCCAGCCGTCGAGCCAACTGAACGTCGCCTCGCGCCGGTTCTCGGCGCGGATATTGGTCTTGACCGTGGTCGACACCAGCCGGTCCAGCGCCTGGCCGAGCAGCTCATAGGCGCGCCCCGTCGGCTGGCGTCCGATCGCGCGGAGCAGGTCATAGGGCATCAGGTGCAGCTTGCGCGGCACGTCATTGATCCCCCGCCTGGCCATGCCGGCCAGCATCGAGGCGCAATAGATCAGGATGTCGGCATCCCAGATCGTCGCCATGCCGTAATCGGGATTGCCCGAGACATGCACCCACAGCTTGCCGTCGGGCGAGCGATAATCGATCGGCTTGATCCGTTTCGACTTGGCCAGGCTGAAGAAAGGCCGCTCCATCATCTCGCGCTGGTCGCGCAGCGGCAGGTCGGCGAGATAGGGCAGGAACAGCTCGAACTGTTCGGCCGATCCGTCCTTGGGCTTCGTGCTCATGCGTCATGACCCGGGCGCGTGTTTCCCCGGGGAAACACGTAAGGGGGCTGGACGGCGGTGTTTCCCCGGGGAAACATCAGGGCCGAAGCCCCCTGCCCGTCTGCTCCAGATGCTCCAGCGCACCGCGCAGCGCCCTCACGATCTCCTCGACATCCGCACCCGACCCGGCATGAAGCCGCACCGTCACGCCCTGGCGATTGGCCGACTGGACCGACAGCACGGGGCGGCCATAGCGGTTGTGATAGCTGTAGCGCTCCGGCTCGCCATCCTCGCCCAGCATCATCTTGCGCGCGGTCAGCAGGCGGTGAAGCACCTCGCTGGCCGGGATGGGGGGCTGCCCCGCCTCGCGCCGCTCGGCCTGTTGGCGCGTGATATATTGGGCCACGCTCATGATGGCCGACGCCTCGCCCTTGTCCTGCATCGCCTGCGCCAGCGCATAGCCGGGCTTGAGCTGCACCTCATGCGGCGAGGCGAAGGCGGCGACCACCTCGTCGGGCAGCGCGGCGACCTTCAGCATCTTGGACAACCAGCCCTTGGACAGCTTCAGCCGCTCGGCCATGCGGGTCTGGTGGTTGCCATAATGGGCGGTCAGCGCGGCCAGGTAATTGCGCGCTCGCTCATAGTCCGAGACATCGGCACGCGCGCGGTTCTCGAGGTCGGCGAGACGGAACGCGGCCTCGTCGTCCAGCTGGGCGACCTGCGCGACGAACATCATGTCGGGATAGCTGTTGGCGCGCAACCAGCTGATCGACCAGTGGCGCCGCGTGCCCGCGATCACCTCATAATCATGATCGGGATCGCCCTCGATCCGGCGGACCACGGCGGGGACTTTCTGGCCCCCTTCGGCGATGATCGAGTCGATCAGCTCGCGGCAATGCGCCTCGGTCAGCAGGTCGTAATTGCGGGCATTGCCCGACCAGATCTTCACCCGTGCCGGGTCGAGCAGCAGCTGCGTGACCTGCCGCACCTCGCCGCTGGCGACGCGGGCGAGCGCGGACTCGCGGCCGAGCAGCGTGGTGCCACGGCTGCGTTCCGCCACGGCCTCGCGGGCCGGGGTGGGGGAGGGGGCGTCGCCCTCTTCCTCCGCCAGCAGGGCCGCCAGATAATCGGATTGTTTACGCGCCATCTTATGCCTCCCGCCCGGAACATAGGCAGAACATTGTCGTGTAGGAAAGGGGAAGCCGATCAAGCCGCGGCATGGATCACCGCCTCTTCGCTCAGCGGTTCGACCCGGCCCCAGCTCTGGCGGACCAGCTGCTCGACCTGGCGCATCGCCTCGTCCAGATTGGCGCGGCAGCGTTTGTGGGTCTTGGGCGTGCCGATCGGCTTTTCCAGCTCATAGACGGTCATCATCCGCATCGCGGCATGGCTGATCTCCGCCGATTCGAGGATGGGGACGGGGAGGAGCGCGGGGCCGAAGCTCTGCTCCATGATCGCGCGGACCATGGCATGGCTGGGGTCGTTGCCGTCGAACTTGGAACAGATCAGCCGGACGAACTGGTAATCGACCTCGATCCCCGCCCCGGTCAACTGGTTGAGCACCTGGTCCATCATCGACAGGAACTGGACGGTCGAACAGAAATCGGGCGTGGTCGCGGCCATCGGCACCAGCAGCGCATTGGCCGCCTGCATCACCGCCAGGCTGATCGTGCCCAGGGCAGGGGGCGGATCGAGCAGTACCACGTCGTAATTCCGCGCGAGGTCGGCCAGGCCGCGCTTCAGCTTGCGGAAGCGCGCCGCCAGCACCGATCCGCCATCGCTGCCCGCCGCGGCCAGCTCATATTCCACGTCGAACAGCTCGAGATTGGACGGGATCAGGTCGACATTGGGCCAGGGCGTCGGCTTGACCGCATAGGCCAGGTCGGTCTGGGTCGGGTCGATCGACAGATAGGGGTAGAGCGTCTCTTCGCGCGTGACGTTGAAATGCGGGTTGAAGCCGAACAGCGTCGTCGTCGTCGCCTGGCTGTCGCAATCCACGACCAGCACGCGGTAGCCCTGGACCGCGAAATAATGGGCGAGATGGGTGGTGACGGTCGACTTGCCGACGCCGCCCTTGAAGTTCTGGACCGCGATGATCGCGGGGATGTCGAGCGGCGCGCGCGCGGGGGAGGCGCCCAGCACCTCGCGCATGTGGAGCAGTTCCTCGACGGTATAGCCCTGGCGACGGCCATTGTCGGTCGTGGGGGCAGGGGGGAGGCGGCCATCCTCCTCGGCCATGCGGATGCGGTTGGTCGAACAGCCGAGCAGCTGCGCGGCCTCGGCAATGCCGAAGCGGACGTGCAGGCCTTTGCGGCTCTCGGGCAGGAACGCCTTGCGCCGCAACCGCTCGATCATCCGCTCGCCCGCGCTGGCCAGATCCCCGATCTGGGACAGCATTGCATGATCTTCCGCCACTCGCGCACCCCTTGAAGCTTTTGGGGGTGGTTAATGGCAAAGTTCATTCAATCGGGCAAGGTGGGGGGAGAGGGGAAGGATGTTTCCCCGGGGAAACTTATTCCCCCCGGCACGGGGAGGGGGACCAGCGCAGCTGGTGGAGGGGGGCTTCCCCACAGGACATTCCTTGCGGCACGCCCCCTCCACCACCGCTTCGCGGCGGTCCCCCTCCCCGTGCCGGGGAGGATCATCAGGACACCACCATCCACACCGCCATCCCGATCATCATCAGATTCTCGATCAGCGACAGGAAGCCCAGCGGCACATTGCTCGATCCCCCGACACAGGCGCATTTGAGTTCGCGCCGATCGATATAGACCGCCTTGACCACCGACACCGCACCGATGCCCCCGATGAACAGCGCGATCGGCACGGAGGCCCATCTCGCCACCCCCGCGATCATCAGCACCCCGGCCAAGGCCTCGGCAAAGGGATAGACATAGGAATAGGGCACCCAGCGCTTGGCGAGCAGGTCGTAGTTGAGGAACATGGTCGCGAAGCTCTCGACATTCTGGAGCTTCAGGAGGGCAAGGACCGCCATGCTGAACGCGACGAACCACTCGGCCGCCCGCATCGTGAAGGGGGTGGCATAGACCGCCTGGCTGGCCGCCAGAGCCATCAGCGCGGTCATGGCAAAGAGCGCCGCGACCGGGCGATAGCTGGTCGCCTTTGGATCGGGCACATGCTTGCCGAAGAAACGGCGCAAATCGTCATAGCCACCGACCCGCTCGCCCCTGATAAAAACCTGCGGGGCGGTCTTCACGCCGTGCTCGGCCTTGAAGGCGTCGGCCTCCTCGTGCGTGCGCAGCCAGCGGTCGTCGACCTCATAACCCTGTCGGCGGAGCAGGTCCTTTGCCTTCAGCCCATAGGGGCAGGTGTGGGTCGGCATCACCATGCGGTACAATATGGCTTTGCCCTGTGCGATGCCTAAGCGTATCGCAGACATGGTCGTTCTCCGGCATAGTGCGACGGGAATGTGGCGTTCGTTTCATGGCCCAAAGCCAAGCCATGCATGATGTTTATATTCTGCTCGCCGTTATCGATCCGCAAGCCACTATATCCAATTTACGTCATGGGGATTAGATTGCTCAGATGCCATTGCGCTCGAAAGGCAGGTCCGAGTTGACGTCCTCCCTGTTTTTTATCCAAGCTGAATGAGAGTTTTCCGGCCCTTTGAAGCCTGCGGGCAAGGAGCTGGGACATGAAGAAGTCGAGGTACACGGAAGAGCAGATTGCGTTTGCGCTGAAGCAGGCGGAGACGGGCACGCCGGTGGCGGAGGTCATCCGCCGTATGGGCGTATCGGAGCAGACCTTCTATCGCTGGAAGAAGGTGTATGGCGGGCTGGGCGTCGGCGAGCGGCGCAGTTGCCTCGCGCTCGGCGTCGACCGCTCATCGGTGCGCTACGTGTCGCACAAGCCGGACCAGGCGCCGCTGCGGCTGCGCATCCACGATCTGGCAGCAGCACGGGTGCGCTATGGCTATTCCGGATCTACATCCTACTACGCAGGGAGGGCTGGCTGGTGAACCACAAGCGGGTTTACCGGCTATATCGGGAGGATGGAATAAGCCTTCGGCTCAAGCGTCCCCGTCGAGGGCGTCAGCGCGGCGAACCGCGAACGCCAGCCTGCGGCCTCGGCGCCCANGCGCCCAACGAGATGTGGTCGATGGACTTTGTCTCGGATGCCTTGTTCGATGGCCGGCGGCTGCGGGCACTGACGGTGGTCGATGCGTTCACTTAGCGAGGCACTGGCGAGCGACGTCGATCAGGGCATCAAGGGCGAGCAGGTTGTCGCGGCGGTGACGCGGATCGCGTCAGTACGTGGTGCGCCGAAGACCATTCGGGTGAACAATGGCCCGGAGTTCATCTCGAAGGCGCTCGACCGATGGGCGTATGAGAACGGCGTCACGCTCGATTTCTCGCGGCCGGGCAAACCGACCGACAACGCCTTCGTCGAGAGCTTCAACGGCCGGCTTCGCGACGCGTGCCTGAACAGCCACTGGTTCCTGTCGCTGGCGGACGCTCGTGCCAAGATCGAGGCCTGGCGGCGGGACTATAACGAGAGCCGTCCTCACACGGCGCTTGGCTGGCTGACGCCAGCCGAATATGCTGCATCCGTCGGGGTCAACCCCGACGGATGCAGGCCGGAAACTCGCATCGTGCCCGGATGAAAAACCGGGGGGCCGTCACAATAACGGCCGGTCTCTAGTTTCAAGTCGATGAAGAAACGGGGGGGCACGTCACGAGCCGTAAATAATTGTTTGGATTTCCGTTTCAGTGCAGCCTAGCAATCATGATCCACGCTATACGCAAAGACACTAATGCGTACCGAGTAAAAGTGAAAATTAAACGGAGTATTTATGCATAATCTGATCGTGCCGGTCATCCTATCTGGTGGCTCGGGCACACGTCTTTGGCCAATGTCCAGGCCAGAAATGCCAAAGCAGCTGCTGCCGCTGACCTCCGACGAAACAATGCTGCAGCTCACGGCACAGCGGACCAATTCCAACGATTTCGCCGCGCCGATCGTCGTGGCCGGACAGCGTCACGCCGACTTGGTTGAAAGCCAGCTGACCGAGGCAGGTATTGCACTTCAGGCGCTGATCCTTGAACCCGTGGCGCGCAACACCGCGCCCGCCATCGCGCTTGCTGCGCTCGCTGCTAAGCCCGAAGATGTGCTGCTGGTCATGCCGTCAGATCATGTCATCGCCGATCTTGAAAAATTCCGCGCCGCAATTCGTGCCGCGCTGCCCATAGTGTCGCAAGGCTGGCTCGCTACCTTCGGCATCAACGCCGACAAGCCTGAGACGGGCTATGGCTGGATTCAGGTCGGGTGTGAGATCGCACTAGGCGTGCATAAGGTCGAGCGCTTCGTAGAAAAGCCCAGGCCAGAACGTGCGGAAGCGATGCTGGCGCGCGGGGACTACGCTTGGAATGGTGGCATCTTCCTCTTCCGCGCCGACCGCTTTCTAGAAGAGCTGAGCCAGCATGCGCCCGAAATGCTGGTCGCCGCCGAAAAGGCAATGCGTGCCGCACGCCATGATGGCAAGCGCATCTGCCCTGACGAAGACGAATTCTTTGCCTGCCCGTCGGATTCGATCGATTATGCGGTGATGGAGCGCGCCGACAGGGTCGCGGTCGTACCTGTCGCGATGGGCTGGAACGACGTCGGCAGTTGGGATGCGTTGCATGCAATTAGCGAGCTGGATGGCTTTGGTAATGTGCATCGTGGCGAAGTGTTGGCGATCGATACGAAAAACTGCCTGATCCGGACTGATCACGTCCGAGTGGCCGCTGTCCATGTTCAGGACCTAATCGTCGTGGCGAGCGGCGACGACATCTTGATCCTGCCACGCGGCCGCAGCCAAGATGTGAAGAAGCTGATTGAGGCGATGAAGCAATAGCTTAGCATTGGAGGTGCGCGGGTGGTTTCGGGCCAGCCTATCATATAGGTAGTGGCAGATTCCTAACAGCGTCATGACGATTATTGGGGGCGGGTGGGGGAGTGCCAACGGAACCAACCCGCTTCCGTACCGCTATGACCGGCATGGCCGATGACGACGATAAGCCCATCCACCGCTCCGCTTATCACGCCGTCCCCAGCGGCCGCTTCGCCCGGGCGGGGGCGTTCGGGCGGCTGGTGAGCGGAGTCGCGGGCGGGATGCTGGCCGAGGGCGCGCGCAGGCTGGCGAATGGCGAGCGGCCCAAACTCGGCGATCTGGTACTGACGCCGGGCAATGCCGCGCGGGTCGCCGACCGGCTGTCGCATCTGCGCGGCGCGGCGATGAAGCTGGGCCAGATGATCTCGATGGATGCGGGCGACCTGTTGCCGCCCGAGCTCCAGACGATCCTCGCGCGGCTTCGCGATCAGGCCTACCGGATGCCGCCCGCGCAGCTCGACAAGGTGCTGAAGGCGCAGTGGGGTGCCGACTGGCGACGCAAATTCCGCCATTTCGAGGCCGCGCCCATGGCGGCCGCCTCGATCGGGCAGGTCCACCGCGCGACCCTGCCCGATGGCCGGGTGCTGGCGATCAAGGTGCAATATCCGGGCGTGCGCGACAGCATCGGCTCGGACGTCGACAATGTCGCGACCTTGCTGCGCGTGTCGAACCTGATCCCGCCCTCGATCGACCTCAAGCCGCTGCTCGAGGAAGCCAAGCGCCAGCTGGCCGAGGAAGCCGATTACCTGCGCGAGGCCGACCGGATGCAGGCTTATGGCGACCGGCTGGCGGGCGATGCGCGCTATGTCGTGCCCCGACCGGAGCCGTCATTGACCACGCCGCTGGTGCTCGCGATGGACTTCGTGCCCGGCCAGTCTGTCGACACGCTGGCCGAGGCTGCGCAGGATACCCGCGACACCGCGATGACCGCGCTGATCCAGCTGGTCCTGCGCGAACTGTTCGAGTTCGGGATGATGCAGACCGATCCGAACTTTGCCAATTATCGCTGGCAGGCGGAGACCGGCCGCCTGGTGCTGCTCGACTTCGGCGCGGCGCGCGATGTGCCGCCCGAGACCGTCGCCTCCTATCGCCGGTTGATCGAGGCGGGGCTGGCGCATGACCGCGACCGGATTCGCGAGATCGCGGTGGAGACGGGATTTCTGGGTGAGAAGGCGGTTGCCGCGCACCGCCCGGCGGTCGACCGGATCATTGCCGCGATCGACGATACGATGGCGAGGGCAGGCCCCTTCGACTTCGGCGACCGCGCCTTCGTGCCTGTCGTGCGCGAGGAAACCAGGCCGATGATCGCCGACCGCGACACCTGGCACGTCCCCCATGTCGAGACGCTGTTCGTCCAGCGCAAGATCAGCGGCACTGCGCTGCTCTGCGCCCGGTTGAAGGCGCGCGTCGATGTGCGCGGCCTGGCCGCGGAGGCGATCGGGCAGATCTAAGGCGACCCGCCATGGCATGGGGGGAGCCTGTTGCGGCTCGACGAAAAAGGTTCCATCGAGCAACGTCTCAACCTTGAGACGAGGTCCCCGAGCGGCATAGAAATACTCCGATAACGGACGTATAGTTTAAGCGAAGACGACGATATGTCCCAACCATATCCTCCATCTTGATTTTAACTATATCTTAAGAGGTCGTTCGTGATCGCCTTGTCTGTTGCCAATCCCTTTAAGCGCCCTCGCAAATGGCAGAAGGTTTTCCTCGTGTTCGGCATCGTTCAACTACAGAGCGATCATCGCCGACACGTCCTGATCTGTCGCCGGGTGCGCCGTCGTTATTCGACGACTCGTCGCCAGTGGTTCTGGAACGAACCGGCCCGTCGCCTGGTCGATCACTCCTCTTCCTCCCGGCCATAAGGCGCCTGGGATCGGCCCGGCATTCGGCGTAGTGGGCATACCGGCCTTTGCCGAAATGGAGCACGAGGGGTTCGATCGGGGTTTCTGCCGATATGAGGGGATGCTCCGCCTTCAAACGTCTCAACCGTGAGACGCCGTGTCCTCGCTTATGGGCAGCTTCAAACGATTGACTTACAGAGCTGAATTCGAGGCGGGCGGATTGTCCCAACCGATCCGTCCGTCTCACCTTCCTGTTCAGCGTCAAAGGCCGACCGTGCGCGTCCCGCTTTCCGCCATTGCCTCGCCATGCCCTGGCCAATGGCGCCGCGCGCCCCGGATCGCGGTCCCCGCATGACGGTGATGGACCCGATTTTTCGTGCCATGACGGGGGATCGCGCGACGCTCGACCGCACGGCCGAGGCGCTGTGCCGCGACTTCGCCATCGCCTGGAGCGCCGGGGCGTCCTGGGGCACCTGGACGCAGTTGAGCGATCTGCGCGCGGGGCATCCCGCCTTCGTCATCCGTCATACGCCCGAGGGTACCGGGCTCGACACCCAGCGCTGGGGAATGGGCGAGGGGCCGGACGCGACGACGCGTATCCCCGGTCTGGCGCTGCCCTGGTGGCGTCGTCTCGCCGAGCGTCCGGCGCAACGCTGCCTGATTCCGCTGACCGCCGCCACCCTGACGGCCTCCGCCCGGCCGGGCCGGGACCGGCGCGCGACCTGGTTTGCGCTGGCCGACGAGCCGGTCTTCACCGTGGCGGGGCTGTGGCGTGACAGCGGCGATGCGCGCTGCTTTGCGATGGTGGAATGCGGGGCCGATCAGGGGGCCGACGCGCTGTTCCCGACTATGCCGATGATCGTCGCGGCGAAGGACCGGGAGCGCTGGTTGCACGGGTCGATGCAGGACATCGACGCGTTGGGGCGCCCTTGCCCGCCGGAGCGGCTGCGGATCGGGCTCCCCCGGCCCGCTGCGCTCACCGCACGTTCGGCGCAGCTCTGATCGACAGGGATCATGATTTTAGGCATCCCTCTCCCCTGGACAGGGGAGAGGGATGCTCAAATTTTGGTCTTTGCGAAAGCAAAGGCTTGGAACGTGATGACATGAGATGAACTTACCCCTCCCCTTCAGGGGAGGGGCTCGGCTTGGTTCAACGCAATGTCATCACGGTCTAGTCGGAGCTGGATGAGCGCTCACGACGTGAGCGCGCGAGCCGGAGGCTCGCTCGACCCCTCACCTAAGCTGCGCTAGCCAGCACGCTGGCAAGCTTCGCTAACCCTCTCCCCTGTCCAGGGGAGGGGGATTTATGGAAAGGAACCCCATTGCCGCTGTCGCTTCCGCATCGGGGGTATCGCGTCGCGGTGCTGATGGCGCTGGTCCATATGCTGGCGGTGGGCCAGCGTTTCCTGCCGTCGATCCTGATCGAGCCGATGAAGGCCGATCTGGGCTTGGGCGACGCCGCGATCGGGCTGTTGCAGGGACCGGCCTTCGCCTTTGTGGGCGGAGCGGCGGTGATGCCGATGATCTTGCTGGCGCGGACCTGGCCGCTTGCCCGGCTGCTCGCTTTTGCGCTGTTGGGGGCGAGCGTGGCGACGGCGCTGTGTGGGCTGGCCGGATCGGTCGAGCTGCTGATCCCCGCGCGGATGCTGCTCGGGCTGTCGCAGGCCGCGATCGTCCCCGCCGCCATGGGGCTGATCGTCGCCGCCATGGTGCCCGAGCATCGCGGGCGGGGGATCAGCTTGTTCACCGGGGGCGCGTCGCTCGGCCGGGGGCTGGCGATGATCGGGGGCGGGGGGCTGTTGGCGCTGTTTTCCCTGTCGGCGTTTTCCCTTTCGGCCTTGGCGGTCGCGCCGTGGCGGCTGACCTTCGCGAGCGTCGGGCTGCTCGGGGTGCCGCTCGCGTTGGTGGTGCTGCGGCTGGTCGAGCCGGTGGGGCAGCGCGAAAACCGGCGCGGGCGGATGAGCGCTGCGCTGCGCCATATGATCGCGGACCGCGCGGTGCTGGTGCCGCATATCCTGGCCGCGCTGTGCGGGGTGCTGGTGCTGCAGGCGCTGACCAGCTGGTCGGCCAGCCTGTTGATCCGGATGCATGGCCTGACCCCGCCCCAGGCCGGGTTTCAGGTGGGCATGGCGATGATGCTGGCCGGGGCAGGGGGCCATGCGCTGGGCGGCGTGCTCGCCGATCGCCGGGGGGAGCGGGGGGCGGGGCTGATGCTGCTCGGGCTGGCGCTGTGTGCACTGGCACTGTGGCCGCTGACCCGGGCGGAGGGACTGCCGCTTGCGGTCGCTGCGCTGGTGGTGGCGGTGGTCGGGCTGTCAGTCGCGGTGGCCAATGGCCTGATCGGGCTCCAGACGCGGATACCCCCGGCGCTGCGGGTCGAGGGAACGGCGATCTTCCTGACGCTGGTGACGCTGCTCGGCACCGCGATGGGGCCCTGGGCGGTCGGGCTGGCGAGCCAGGCGATAGCGGGGCCGACCGGCCTCGCCGATGCGATCGGCCGGGTGCTGGGGGCGACCTGCCTGCTGGGCTGCGGCGCGGCCTGGGTGGCGGGGCGGCGTGCGAGCATTCCTCCCCTGCAAGGGGAGGTGGCAGGCCGAAGGCCTGACGAAGGGGTGTAACCCTATCAATAGCGGGATACCCCTCCGACGCGCTTCGCGCGCCACCTCCCCTTGCAGGGGAGGAATAAAGGGCCCTCAATCCAGCTCCTGCATCCATCCGTTCCACCGACGCGTGCCGGTCTCGACCGGGTCGCCGCGATCCTGGCGGACGCGCGCGCGATAGGTGGCGGGGTCGATCCCCTGATCCGCCTGAAAGGCGCGGCTCAGCGCCGTCGCGCTGCCCAGCCCATAGGCCTGGGCCAGCCCCGCCAGATCGGGCTCCTCCGGCCGCTCCAGCGCGCGGCGCACCGCATCGATGCGGCGACGCCGGACATGGCCCGCAATCCCGCCGGTCCGCTCGTACAGTCGGTACAGCGTCGCGCGCGACACGCCGACCCGCTCGGCAATGGCGGCGCCGGTCAGCTGGCGGTTGGCGATCTCGCGGTCGATCAGCTGCTCGACCGCCTCGCGCCGCAGATGATCCTGCCGCCGCGCCTCCACCCCCAGGTCGCGCGGGCCGCCCAGCGCGGTCGGCAGCAGCTCGATCAACGCGCGCGCAAAGGCGCCGTCATGCCGGTCGTCGAGCGAGGGCGCATGCGCCGCCAGCGTCTGCAGGAACCCGCCCAGGATCGCGGTGTCGGGCGCATGCGCGACCAGCCCGTGCAGCGCGCCCAGGCTGCCCAGCGCCGCCAGCACCAGATCGCGCGCGATGCTGGCGGTGATCATGTGCAGGTCACGCGCCTCGGTCCGGTGGCCGCGCCGCGTGTCGAGGAACACGATATCGCCCGGCCCTGCCCGCTCGAAGCCGCTGCGGCCATGGCCGGTCAGCGTGCCCGACAGGACATGGTGGAGCACGATATGGTCGAAGCCGTCCGCCGTTACCCGCGCCTCCCGCGCATGGGCCATGCCCGACAGATGCCGGTCGAACAGCAGCATGTGGCGAAAGCGCCAACCGGTGACGCGGGCATGGAACGGCCCGTCCAGCCGCTCGACATCGGCCCCCTGCGCATAAAGCTGGCGATAGTCCGCAAAGGCGCGGTCCTCGCTCATGCCTTCGCTGGAAAAGCCGATCGCTTCCTTCAAATCCTGCTCCTGATCCCTGTTCTCGGCCGTGAAGCCGGCCGTGGTGAAGTGATCTGGATTAATTCGCAAAGGCTCCGATGGCTCCCGCCTTTGCGGACGATATCCGCGTTCACGCCATGATCGCGCCGCGCTGGCACTGCTCGATCCGGATGAGCCGCTGGCTTTGGCATTTATGGGCCAACATATTCCACCGCTATACTCGCGTCGCAAAAGCAGAAGACGGCTACGCCAAATGGTTAAAGCCCCTAAACCAATCATGACCGAACATACCGCAAGAATGGCCATTTCGTCATTCGGGCCAAGGCATGATACCGTGCGACGTCGACATTTTGTCATGACAGGACCGTCATGATTTTCCGTGACATGAAGGTTGCTTCATCATAGATGTTGACCTTCATCAGGGGGAAGTCTGAAATGGTAAAGGCGTTGTCGCGTGGCCGGCAGGTAAAGGCACGTGCGTTGGAGTCGAGCGCGATCTTGGTCGCGTTGATGGTCGCAGGGCCCGCCTTCGCCCAGTGCACCCCCGACCCGACCCAGGCAAACGCGACGACGACCTGCACCGGGACCGACAGCAACGGCTTGGTCGTCACGACCTCGGCCAGCACGGTCAATGTCGCGGCGGGGGCCAGCGTGACGAACACCGGCGCACCAGCGATCCGCTATGCGATCCCGGTGTCGAACAGCAGTTATGCCTATTCAACGCTGACCGTGGGCGGCCGCGTCGACGGCGGCAACCAGACGGGTGTGCAGCTGCTGCGCCAGTCGAGCAGCAACGGCTATGGCAGCCTTAATTTGTCCATGACGGTCGCGGCGGGCGGCAGCGTCAGCGGCGCGAACGGCGTCGTGATCGGCCAGACCGGCACCGACTATGGCCAGACGACCGCGACGATCGACAATAGCGGCACGATCAGTGGTACGGGCACCGGTACGAACGGCTATGCGCTGCTGTCGACCAACCAGAATTATGCCGGGTTCCAGTCGATCACCAACCGCACGGGCGGCACGATCGGCGCGATCAGCGGCGCGGTCGGCACGCTGACCAATGCGGGCACCATCGATGGCGGTTCGCGCAGCGCGATCGACAGCGGCGCGACCTATAGCTCGGCCGTCTATGGCAGTGGCTGGACCAACAGCGGCACGATCAGCAACAACTCTACCGCCGCGACACTGGCCAATTATCGCGGATCGACGCTGACCAACAGCGGCACGATCAGCAATGCGGGCACCGGCGCGGTCATCGTCGCCCCCTCGGGCAACAGCCTGTCGCTGGTCAACCAGGCGGGTGGCCGGATCGCCACCGCCGGTACGACCGCCATTCAGGGCGACAGCGGCATAAATCTGGTCAACTCCGGTACCGTCGTGGGCGATATCGTGTCGACTGCGGGCCAGTTTAGCTACAGCAGCACCATCGACAACGCGGCCGGTACGATCACCGGCAATGTCCGCTTCGGCACGGGCAACGACACGCTGATCGTCGGTTATGCGAACGGTGCGATCCGCACCGGAATCAGTGGCACGATCGACGGCGGGGCGGGCACTGATACGCTGCGCGTGCGCTTCACCAGCGACGCCACCCTGTCCTCCGCCTTGACGCTGCCGACCAATTTCGAACAGCTGGTCCTGGCCCCCGATGCCAAGATGACGACGACGCTGGCGCGGGGCTTTACGGTCGCCGGGCCCCTGCGCGTCGGCGGCAGCGGCACGGTCGTCAACAATACCGCGCTTAGCGGCACGGGCACCGTCCTGACCGATGAATATAGCTCGTCCGGCTCGCCCGGCTTCACCAATGCGGGCAGCATCGCGGGTACCGTGACCCAGACGGGCGGCTTCATCGTCGCGCTGAGCTCGGTCAACCGCTTCGAGAATAGCGGCACGGTGACCGCGACCGGAAACGGCGTCTCGTCCAGCTCGAACGGCGCCTTCGTCAATTCGGGTACGATCACCGCAACCGGCACCGCCGTGTCGCTGTTCGGGCCGAGCTTCACGAATTCCGGCACGATCCGCTCGACCGGCGGGATCGGCGCGACGCTGTCGGGATCCTATGGCTCGACCTGGACCAATAGCGGCCGGATCGAGGGGACGACCGCCGGGCTCCAGCTGTCGAGCGGCCTGACCAACAGCGGCACGATCACCGCGACGGGCACCGGCGTGTTCATCAGCTATTACGGCTCGCTCACCAACGCGGCGGGGGGCGTCGTCACCGGGGGCACGCGCGCCATCGCGCCGAACGGCAATTTCGCGGTGTCCAACGCCAGCATCGCCAATGCGGGCACGATCAACGGCGACGTGACCTTCGGCCCGTCTTCGTCGGGCAGCTTCTACGGCAATAACAACACCTATTATGCGCTGGCGGGCGGTGTCCTGAACGGCAACCTGACCTTGTCCAACGGCGACCTGCTGGTCGCCGAGATGACGGGCACCAGCGGCAACCGCTTCGCGGGCATCACCGGCACGGTGTCGGGGGCCAGCGCGGGCCTGCGCCTGCGCGTGCGCAGCGACGCCACTGCAACGCTGCCGGCCACGACCTCGTTCGCCACGGTCGGCTACGAGCTGTTCGACAAGGCGGCGCTGACCCTGACCGGCACGGGCGCCAGCCGTCCGCTGACGCTGGCCGGGCAGGGAACCGTCGACCTGACGGCCGACATCGCGACCACCACGGGCCCGGCGATCACCGCCACGTCGCGCAGCGTGGCGTCGGGCGAAACCTATGCCGCCAATGCGCTCACCGTCACCAGCCGCGGCGCGCTGTCGCTCGCGGTGTCGAGCGCCAATGTCTACAGCACCTATGCCGTCTCGCTGGGCAGCGACGACGGCTTCACCAATGCGGGTACGATCAGCGTCACCGACTCGCGATCGGACAATTACAATCCGCTCGCCGCGATCTCGGGCGGCAAGACTGTGGCCAATGACGGCGCGATCACGCTGAACAGTGCGACCGGCATCCGCTATGCCCAGACCGTCACCAACAGCGGCCGCATCGTCCAGGCGACGGGCGGCCGGGCCGCGACCGGCGTTTCGAACTTCACCGCGCTGACCAACAGCGGCACGATCGAGGTGGGCGGCCCGGCCATCCTGCTCGATTACGGCCCCGGCGGCTACCAGAGCACGATCGACAATAGCGGCCGGATCGCCAGCACCGGCGGCATCGCGATCACCTCGCTTTATGGGTATAACGCGACGATCCGCAACCTGGCGGGGGGCACGATCGCGGGTGCGACCGGACAGAACGCCATCCGCATCAGCGGTGGCCAGGTCACCAATGCGGGTACGATCACCGGCGACGTCGACCTGGGCTATGCCAGCTTTGGCGGCCGCTCCTACAGCGGCGCGCGCTATACCAACAATGGCGGCACGCTGACCGGCAATCTGCGCTTCGGCGATGGCGGCGACGTGTTCGTCGAGATGGACGGCCAGACCGGCGTGACCGGCACGATCGACGGGGGCGCCGGGAGCGATACCTATCGCCGCGCCTTCACCAAGTCGGGCACCACGACGCTGGGCAACGTGACCGCCGTCAATTTCGAGCGCGAGGATGTCCAGGCGATCGGCACCGACACGGTCGTGACCGTCCAGTCGAACGCCGTGCTGACCTCGCTGGGCGTGCTGGGCGACGGCCAGGTCGTCAACACCGCCAATGTCGACGGCGACCTGAGCATCGGCGATAATGTTTATTATTATCCGCAGCCACAACAGACAAGCGTCCTCGCCGCTCTGACCAACCAGGCGATCGTCAAGGGTGCCGTTTACGGCCAAGTGTCAGGCTTCACGAACAGCGGCACGATCGGTGACGCCGCGCTGAAGCGGATGGCGGTGTCGCTCTACAATGGCGGTGCCGTCGGCTTCGTCAATTCAGGCACGATCCTGAACGACAGCAGCTATCAGAGCGTCGATCTGTCGGTCAACGCGGGGACGGTCACCGCCGCCAACAGCGGCACGATCGCCCAGGGGCTGAGGGCCTTTGCCGGGAACTATAATTATTCCGGCATCACGACGTCGGACGCTCCGCAGCCGCTGAAGGTCATGCTGACCAATACCGGCACGATCGGCACCACTGCCGACCGGCGATCGGGCGTCCAGCTGACGATCAACGACAATCTCGGCGTGGGCGGATCGATCCAGTTCGACAATAGCGGCACGGTCACCCAGGGTGTCAACGCCTATGCCAGCAGCTTCACCTATTACAACACGACGCCGCCCGAGACGGCCCAGGGGATGGGCATTGCAGTCACCAACAGCGGGTCGATCACCGCAAGCGGGGACGGGCGGGAGGCCGCCTTGCTGACGATCAACGATTCCCGCGACATGGCCGGGTCCATCACGTTGACCAACAGCGGCACGATCGAGGCCAGCGGTGTTTCCGGTGACGGCGTCAGCGCCAATTTCGTTGGCAACCCCGCCAGCACCACGGTCCAGAGCTTCGCGATCACCAACAGCGGCACGATCCGCGCCAATGCCGGTGGCCGGACGATCGTCGATCCCTATGCCGGTGCCAGCGTTCCGGTGGATCGCGACGCGCCCACCACCATCATCGCCACCGGCGTGTCGCTCTATGGCAAGGCTGCCGCGACGGCGACGGTCGCCAACAGCGCGACCGGCGTGATCGAGGCGACCGGTGCCAAGTCGGTCGCGCTCCTTGCCGATGGCGTGGCGCTCGACCTGACCAATGCCGGGACGATCCGTGGCACCACCGGTACGACGCTGGCCGCAAACGACACGCTTGCGCGCTGGAACGGCACCACGATCGCGGGCGCCATTCAGACGATCGGATCGGCGGACAACCGCATTGTCAACACCGGCACCATCATCGGGTCGATCGCACTGGGCGCGGGCAATGACCGGATCGAGAATACCGGCCGGATCGAGGGCAATGTGTTCCTCGGCGCAGGCGACGACACCTTCCTGCACCGCGCCAGCGCGACGCTGACCGGCACGGTCGATGGCGGGGCGGGCACCGACAGCCTGATCATCGATGCGACCGGGGGCGGGACGGTCAATGGCGACCAGTTCGTCAATTTCGAACGCTTCAGCCAGACCGGCCAAGGCAATGTCACCTATGCCGGGGCCTTCAACTTCGACACGCTGGGCGTGGCGGGCGGATCGGTGACGGTTGCGGCGGGCCAGACGCTGACCAGCACGGGCGCCACCACCATCACCGGCACCGACGCGGCCGAGACCGTGACCAACAACGGCACCATCGCCGGATCGGTCGCGCTGGGCGGCGGGGACGACCGCTTCGTCAATGCCGGGCTGGTACAGGGCGCGGTGGCGCTGGGCGACGGCAATGACAGCTTTGTCGAGGGCGCGGGCTCGCGCGTGGTGGGCGGCGTCGATGGCGGCGCGGGCACCAACCTCTATACCGCGCTGCTCAGCGGTGACCGCAGCGGCCTGGGCCAGCGCAGCAATTTCCAGCAACTGGCGGTGACCGGCGCAGGCACGCTGTCGCTGGCGCTCGACCAGAGCTTCGACACGGTGGCGCTGGCGGGCACCGGGCTGAACGTCGCGCTGGCGGGCAACCGCATCGGCGCGGTCACCGGCACCGACGCGGCCGAGCAGCTGCGCGTCGACGGCGACATCGCGAGCGTGGCGCTGGGGGCAGGGGACGACCTGCTGGCGCTGGGCACGACCAATGCGGCGGGTCGTTACGATGGCGGCGCGGGGAGCGACACGCTTCGCTTCACCGCCAATGCGCCCGTCGTGCTGAGCGGGGTGGCGACCGGGTTCGAGACTGTGGCGCTGACCGGCAATGCGCTGACCGTCGCGGGCTCGCTGGGCACGCAGGGCGCGCCGCTGAACTTCGGCGATAGCGACCTGTCGCTGACCGTCGCCAAGGGCGGCACGCTCGCCGGGGTCATCGACCTGGGCGCGGGCAATGACGCGTTGCGCCTGGCGGCCGGATCGGTGCTGCTCGGCACCGTCACGGGTGGTTCGGGCAATGACAGCGCCACGCTGGAGCTGGCGGGCAACCAGATTCTGGCGGCGGGCCAGCTGACCGGGTTCGAGACGCTGGCGACCGAGGGGACCGGCAATCTGACCCTGACCGGCATCCATGCCTATAATCAGGTCAATGCCGCGACCGACCTGACCATCGCATCGGGCAGCAGCCTGACCGCGACTCAGGTCGCCTTCACGGGCGGCAACCAGCGCTTCACCATCGCAGGCACCTTTGCAGGCGCGGTCGATGGCGGGGCGGGGACCGACAGCATCGCGCTGTCGGCCGGTACGGCCACCGCGCCGGTCGCCTTCACCAACGTTGCCAATGTCGAGGCGCTGGCGATGACCGGCGGTTATGCCACGGTATCGGGCAATGCGTCGTTCGGTTCGGTCGACATGGTGGGCGGTCGCCTGGTCGGGTTCGCCGGATCGACGATGAGCGCCGCGCAGTTCCTGGTCCGTCAGGGTGCGACCTTCGGGTCGGCGGGCACGGTCAACGGCAATGTGACCGTTGCGGGTATCCTCAGCCCCGGCGCGTCGCCGGGCACGATGACGGTCAACGGCAATGTCACGCTGGGCAGCGGCTCGCTGTCCTACTTCGAGCTGACCCCGACCGTGTCGGACAAGTTGATCGTCAATGGCGGGCTGACCATCGGCAGCGGATCGACGTTGCAGATCGTGTCGAGCGGCGCGTTGCGTCCCGGCACCTCCTACGACCTGATCGTCGCCAGCGGCGGGATCTCGGGCAGCTACAGCAATGTGCTGAAGCCGTCCGACCTGTTCGGCTTCATCGTCCAGCGCGCCGACCGTATCCAGTTGCTCGGCCAGTTCCTGGGTGATGCGCGGTTCAGCCCGCAGGTGGCGCGCAGCATCGACTATGCCAACGCCACCCTGTCCAAGCAGTCCGCGACGAGCACGCTGTTCGCCGCCCTGCCGTCGCTGCTGACCGCCTCGGGCGCGTCCAACCCGCGTGGCTTCGCGCAGATCACGCCGGAGGCCTATGCCTCGGCATCGCAGATCGGCGTCGACAATGCGCTGGGCCTGGTCCAGGCGGCACGCGGCCCCGCCTTCGCCGCCACGCGGGAGGATGCAGGCGTCTTCACCTTCGGCCAGACGCTTGGCCAGTGGCATACGCTGGGCGCGGATGCGGGCCAAGGGACCAGCACGGCGCGGACGCGCGGCTACGGCTTCCTGGGCGGCGTCGGCTATGGCGATCGCCAGTGGATGATCGGTGCCTTCGGGGGCTGGCTCGACACCCGCCAGTCGATCGCGCCGCTCGGCGCTTCGACCAAGGCCGACGGCGTGGTGGCGGGCGTGCATGGCCGTTACTCCATGCCGAACGGCTTCGGCTTCGGTGCGTCGGTCGTCTATGACGGGGCGCAGGCACGCACCACCCGCGCGCTGCCGGGCACGGCGTCGGCCTATGGGCGCTACGACCTGCACAGCTGGACCAGCGATCTGTCGGTCCATTATGCGGCGGAACTGGCCGAGGGCTGGTCGCTGACCCCGCGCGCGGGCCTCACCTATCTGCGCACCCGCCGTCAGGGCGTGGGCGAGACCGGCGGCAGCCCCTTCGCGCTCACCGTGGCGCGTCGCGATCTGGTCGCGGGCTTTGCTGATGGCGGCGTCACCTTCGGCCGCAGCGATGCGTCGGATGCACCGTTCCGCCCCTTCGTGACGCTGGGCGCGCGCTACCAGATCGAGGGCAACCGTGCCGTTGCGCTGGGTGGCTATGCGGGCGGTGGCCTGGGCCTCGTCGCGCTGGGGGCCGCGCGCGCGCCGCTGGTCGGCACGGCGACGGGCGGCGTCGCCTATCGCTTCGCGAACGGCGTCGATCTCTACGCGACCGGCAGCGCGCAGACCGGCCGCGACGACCATCAGGAAACGATCGCGGCAGGCCTGCGCCTGCGTTTCTGATGACGGCAGGGGCCGGGGCGGTGATCCGCCTCGGTCCCTGTAGATATGGGCTGGCGGTCGAAGCTATTTCGGCAACGGCTTATCTTGTCGCCCCGAATGAAACACAGCTGTCATCGCGATGACTTGCGGGCTTGTCCCATGGCGGAACGGTGAAAGTCTCTCGACAGGCGGGCAGGGCAAATAAACCGTGCCTTTTCGGTGCTTGTTTACGGCTTCGTGACTGCCGATCCGCATGGACATGACGATAATTTAACCATAGAAACCCCTGCAAACAGGGGGCTTCAGTCATGATGAAGGCATTGCCGCGTGTCCGGCAGGTGAAGGCGCGCGCGCTGGAGTCCAGCGCGATCCTGGTGGCGTTGATGGTGGCAGGCCCCGCCTTTGCCCAATGCGCCCCCGATCCGGCACGCAGCGACACCCCCACGACCTGTACGGGTACCGACAGCGACGGCCTGCGCGTCACCAACTCGGGCGTGACGGTCGATGTCGCGGCGGGTGCGGTCGTCTCGAACGGTGCCGCCCCGGCCATCGCCTTCGATTATTCCGGCAGGGGGATCGATGCCAATGCGACCCTGACCGTGGGCGGCCAAGTGCTGGGCAACGGCCAGACCGGCGTCCAGGTGACGGGGTCCTCGACCAACAGCGTCATTGCGCCCACACTGCTGACCATGACGGTCCGCGCGGGCGGCAGCGTCAGCGGCGCGAACGGCGTGGTCCTTACCCAGAGCGGCACCGGCAGCACCACGAGCGCGGCGATCGACAATAGCGGCACGATTTCGGCCACCGGCCCGACCGGCTATGCGTTGCAGGCGGCGACCCCCGCCTCTGTCTTTTTCTCGTCGGTCACCAACCGGGCGGGCGGCTCGATCGGGGCGATCAGCGGCACGATCGGCACGCTGGGCAATGCCGGGACCATCGATGGCGGCGCGCTGAGCGCCATCGACTTCACCGCCACGACCAATACGAGCGTCACCCGCAGCGTCCTGAACAGCAGCGGCACGATCACGACGAACGGCACGTCGGCGACGCTCGCCAATATCCGCTCGACGACGCTGACCAACAGCGGGACGATCCGCAACACCGGGTCGGGCGCGGCGATTGCGGGACGGTCGCTGACCCTGGTCAATGCGGCGGGCGGTCAGATCTCTACGGCCGGGACGGGCGCTGACGCGATCACGCTCGATGGCAATCTGATCCTGACCAATCGCGGGACGATCACGGGCAATGTCGTTACCTCGACGGGCACGTCGCGGCTGGGCAGCTCGATCGACAATAGCGAGGGCCAGATCGCGGGCCGCCTGACGCTGAACTCGGGGAATGACACGCTGGTCGTCGGCTATGCCGATGGGCAGATCCGGACGGGCGTCACCGGCGCCATCTCCACCCGTAGCGGCAACAATGTGCTGCGCGTCCGCTTCACCGGCGATGCCACGCTCGCCGATGCGCTGCCACGGCAGGCCGGTTTCGAGCAGACGGTACTGGCCCCCGATGCGAACCGGACGGTGACGCTGGCGAGCGGCTTTTCGACCGTCAATCCTGCCACCGGCACCGCGGATGTCCTGAACGTCGCGGGCAACGGCACGCTGGTCAACAATGCGACGCTGGGGCGTGACGGTGTCGTCCTGAGCGACAGCGCGACCGCCACGCAGAATACGCTGAGCATCGTCAATGCCGGGACGATCAACGGCACCGGCGGGACGAACGTCTATGCGGTACAGATCAACGCCGCGAGCAGTTTCCAGAATAGCGGGCAGATCACCGGCGCCGCCAACGGCGTGCAGTTCGCCACGGCCGGCGGGACCTTCGCCAATTCGGGCACGATCGCGGCCAATGGCAATGCGGTGTCGTCTGCGGGAACGGGCTTTGCCAACAGCGGCACGATCCGTTCGGATGCGGGCCTCGGCCTGACGCTGAGCGGGACGACGACGACCGGCGCGACGAACAGCGGCCGGATCCAGGGCGCGACGGTCGGCGTTCAGCTCGCCAGCGGCCTGACCAACAGCGGGACGATCGGCGCGACCGGAACCGGCGTGGATCTCGGCAGCACGGGCGTCATCGTCAACCAGACGGGCGGCACGATCAGCGGCGCGACCGCTATCGTCTCCTCGGCGTCGACCACCAATGCCGTGTCTGCCGTACAGCTCGCCAATGCCGGGACGATCACCGGCGATGTCCGCTTCGGCACGGGCTCCAGCGCCAGTCGCAACCTGTATCAGGCGCTGCCCGGTGGTGTGCTGAACGGCAATCTGACGCTCAACACCGGCGACAGCTTCGTCACCGAATTGGGCGGCAATGGCGCCGGGGGTTATGCCGGGGTAAGCGGGGCGGTTTCGGGGCGCGGGGCGACCCTGCTCTACCGTGTCCGCACCGACACCAACAGCGCGGTCATGGACGATGCGGCTTTTGCCGGTTTCGGCTATGACCTGCTGAACAATGCGACGCTGAACCTGACGGGCACGGCGTCGGGCCGCACCATCCAACTGGCGGGGCAGGGCGTCGTCAACCTGACCACCAATATCGCGGCCGCGAACAGCGCCGCGATCGTCACCACGACGCGCGTGGCCCAACCCGGCGAGGATAGCCCCGCCAATGCGCTGAGCGTGGTCAACCAGGCCGCCCTGTCGCTGACCGCTACGGCCGGAAGCGGCAATCCGCGCGCCGCGGTCCAGCTGGGCGGCACCGACGCGTTCGAGAATGCGACCGCCGCCACGATCACGGTGCTGGACCAGCGGACCAATGCCGCCACCCCGATGGCGGGCGTGACCGGCGGGCGCATCACCAATAACGGCCTGATCGCCCAGGGTGGCGGCAGCGCGGCGGTGACCGGCGTGGCCGATTTCGCCAGCCTGGTGAACAACGGCACGATCCAGGTCGGGGGCAGCGCGGTGGTGCTCGGCTCGAACACCGTCGCCACCTCCTCGACCGTCGACAATAGCGGACGGATCGCCAGCACGGGTGGACCGGCGATCACGCAGGGGTCGCTCAACGTCGCCACGATCCGCAATCTGGCCGGGGGCACCATCACCGGCGCGGCGGGCCAGCCCGTGATCCGCGTCGATTCCGTCCGCCTGGCCAATGCGGGCACGATCACCGGCGATGTCGATCTGGGCTATGCCGCGAATGGCGGCCGGTCCACGCGGTCGTCCAGCTATGTCGCGAATGGCGGGACGATCACGGGCAATCTGCGCTTCGGCGACGGCGACGATGTGCTGGTCACCTTCGACGGCCAGACCGGCGTTACCGGCACGATCGATGCCGGGGGCGGCACCAACACCTATCGCCGCGCCTTTGCCCGCTCCGCCACGGTCACGGTGGGCGATACCAATGTCCGATCGTTCCAATTGGAGGACGTGCAGGCGGTCGGCGCGGACACCGTGCTGACGCTGCAGGCGCCGGGCACGCGCGCGACGCTGAACGCAGTCGGCGACGGGCAGATCGTCAATACCATCGGCGTCACCGGGCTGCTGACGTTCGGCGAGCGGACCGATCGCTGGAACCTGATCCTGACGCCGCTGCCGCTGGCCGCCTTCACCAACCAGGCGACCATCACTGGCCGGGTCGAGGGCACCGCGACCCGCTTCGTCAACATGGCGACCATCGGCACCGCCGATCAGGCGCAGACCGCCGCGCGTATCTATACCGCGGCGTTCGAGAATATGGGCACCATCCTGAACGGTGGTCGCGCGCCCGCCGCCTTCGGCACCACCGACGGCGCGACGCTGGTGGCGAGCAACAGCGGCACGATCGATGCGCGCGGCGTCGCGGGCGTTGGCCTGAGACTGGGGTTCGAGGGTAGCGCGGGCGCCTTCACGCGGACGGTCGCCCTTACCAACACGGGCACGATCCGCGCCGATGGCGGGGGCACGGGCAATGGCAGCAGCGTCCTGAGCGAGCGGGTGGCCATCGGCCTGAACCTGACCAGCAACAGCCAGAGCGCGCAGAACGCGACGGTGGTCAATGCCGAGACCGGCGTGATCGAGGCGATAGGTGCGCAGTCGACCGCCATCCTAGCCCAGAATGTCGCGCTCGACCTGACCAATGCCGGGACGATCCGGGGCGGGGCGGGCACGGCGCTGTCGGTCAACGATCCGCTCGCGGGCACGATCGGCTCTTCCTATCTGGCCGGGGCCATCCAGAGCATCGGCGGGACCAACGACCGGATCGTCAACACCGGCACCATCCTGGGATCGATCGCGCTTGGTTCGGGTAGCGACCGGATCGAGAATTACGGGCGGATCGAGGGCGATGTGTTCCTGGGGGCAGGGGCCGACACCTTCCTCCACCGCATCGGCGCGACCCTGGTCGGGACGGTCGATGGCGGCGACGGCGCCGACAATCTGACGATCGATGCCATCGCCAACGGCACCGTCAATGCCGGCCAGTTCGTCAATTTCGAAAGCCTGACCCAGTCGGGCATCGGCAATGTCGATTATGTCGGCAACCTGCGCTTCGACACGATCCGCGTGTCGGGCGGATCGATGACGATCGGCGCGGGCGCGACGGTGACGGGCTCGGCGGGCAGCACCACCGGCCTCGTCACCATCATCGGTGGCGACAATAGCGATACGGTCACCAACAACGGCACCATCGCCGGAGATGTCCGCCTGGGCGGCGGGGCCGACCGCTTCGTCAATGGCGGGATCGTGCAGGGTTCGGTCCTGCTGGGCGGGGGCAACGACACCTTCGTCGAGGCGGCGGGTTCGCAGGTCACCGGCACGGTCGATGGCGGCTCGGGCACCAACACCTACACCGTGCAGCTGTCGGGCGACCGCAGCGGCATCGGCCAGCGCAGCAATTTCCAGCAGTTGGCCGTGACGGGCACCGGCACCCTCTCGCTGACCCTCGACCAGGGGTTCAACAGCATCGCGCTGGCCGGCACCGGCCTGAATCTGACGCTGGCGGGCAACCGGGTCGCCTCGGTCGCGGGCTCCGACGCGGCCGAGCAGCTGCGCATTGACGAGGATATCGTCAGCATCGCGCTGGGTGCGGGCGACGACGTGCTGGTCCTGGACATGGCGCAGGCGCTGGGCCGTTATGATGGCGGCACGGGCACCGACACGCTCCGCTTCGGCAGCACCGCCCCGGTGACGCTGGGCGGGACGGCGACCGGGTTCGAGACCGTCGCGCTGGCGGGCAATGCGCTGACCGTCACCGGCACGCTGGGCTCGGCAAACGCGCCGCTGTCGTTCGGTGACGGCAATCTGGCGCTGACCATCGCCAGTGGCGGCCGACTGATCGGCGCGATTGATCTGGGCGCGGGCAACGACACGCTGCGGCTGGCGGCGGGATCGGTGCTCCAAGGCAGCGTTACGGGCGGGGCGGGCAACGACACCGCCATCCTGGAAATGGCGGGCAACCAGACGTTGGCCGGCACCCTGACCGGGTTCGAGACGCTGGCGACCGAAGGCACCGGCATCCTCTCGCTGACCGGCGCGCATGCCTATGGCCAAGTGCTGGCCGCGACCGATCTGAGCATCGCGGCGGGCGGCAGCCTGACGACCGATCAGCTGGTCTTCACCGGCGCGGATCAGCGCTTCACCATCGCCGGGCTCTTCGCGGGCGCGGTCGATGGCGGGGCGGGCACCGACACCATCACCCTGTCGGGCGGCAGTGCCACGACGCCGGTCGCCTTCACCAGCGTCGCCAATGTCGAGGGGCTGGCGATGACCGGCGGCTATGCCACCGTGTCGGGCAAGGCCGCATTCGGCAACGTCGACATGGCGGGCGGTCGCCTGGTCGGCCTGGCCGGATCGACGATGAGCGCGGCCCAGTTCCTGGTACGCCAGGGGGCGACCTTCGGTTCGGCGGGCACGGTCAACGGCAATGTCGTGGTCGCGGGCACGCTCAGCCCCGGCGCGTCGCCGGGCACGATGACGGTCAACGGCAATCTGACGCTGGCCAGCGGATCGATCACCGCGTTCGAGCTGACCCCGACCATCTCGGACCAGCTGATCGTGAACGGCACGATGACGATCGGCAGCGCCTCGACGCTGCAGATCACCTCGACCAAGACGATCGCGCCGGGCAGCGCCTATGACCTGATCATCGCGACCGGCGGGATCAGCGGCAGCTATACGACCGTGCAGAAGCCGTCCGACCTGCTGGGCTTCATCGTCCAGCGTGGCGATCGTATCCAGCTGCTCGGCCAGTTCGTGGGCGGTACGCAGTTCAACCCGCAGGTCGCGCGCAGCATCGATTATGCGAACCGCGTGATCGCGAGCGCGCCGACGAACAGCCCGGTCTTCGCCGCCTTCCCGGCGCTGCTGACCAGTGCGGGCGCCCCCAATCCACAGGCCTTCGCGCAGGTGACGCCCGAGGCCTATGCCTCGGCCATGCAGATCGGCGTCGACAATGCGCTGGGGCTGGTCCAGGCGGCGCGCGGACCGGGCTTTGCGACGATGGAGGAAGAGGCCGGGGCCTTCACCTTCGGCCAGATGATCGGTCAGTCGCACCAGCTGTCGGCCGATGCGGCGCAGGGGATCAACGCCGCGCGGACCAGCGGCTATGGCATCCTCGGCGGGATCGGGCTGGGCAATCGCGACTGGATGGTCGGGTTCTTCGGCGGCTATCTCGACTCGCGCCAGACGATCGAGACGCTGGGCGCGTCGACCCATGCCGATGGCGTCGTGGCGGGGCTGCACGCCCGTTTCCGCCAGCCGGGCGGCTTCGGAATGCAGGGCTCGCTGATCTATGACGGCGCGCAGGGGCGCACCACCCGCGCCCTGCCCGGCGCGACATCGGCATTGGGCAGCTATGACCTGCACAGCACGACCGCCGACATCTCGGCCCATTATACGCGTGAGATGAAGGGCGGCTGGACGCTGACGCCGCGAGCGGGCCTGACCTATATGCGCACGATGCGGCTGGGCTTCACCGAGACGGGCAGCCCCTTTGCCCTGACCCTGGGGCGGCAGGCGCTGACCGCCAGCTTCGTCGATGCAGGCGTCTCGCTGGAACGCAGCACCCTGTCCGACGCGGCGCTGCGCCCCTTCGGCACGCTGGGCCTGCGCTATCAGCTTCAGGGCGCAAAGACGCAGGCGACGGGCGGCTATGGCGGCATCGACGCGACCCTGCTGGCGCTGGGCGTGTCGCGCGCGCCGCTGGTCGGCACCGCGACGGCGGGCCTATCCTATCGTGTCGCGTACGGCGTGGACGTCTATGCCTCGGGCAGCGCGCTGATCGGCAGCGGGGACCGACAGGGCACGGCGATGGCGGGCCTGCGCCTGGCCTTCTGACGAGGGGGGGCCGGGCGGTGATCCGCCTCGGCCCCCTCATGACGCAATTGTCATCATAAAATCCGCATCATTCCCCCAGAACGTCATCAAGCCGCAATGAACCGGCACCAAGGGACGGCCGCATAATCCTTTGGGGGGAATCCATATCATGACGTCGTTCAACCCGCGCTTTGCGGGGCGTTTCCTTGCGTCCAGCGCCTTTGCTCTTATGCTCGCCACGCCCGCCTTTGCGGCCGATCCCGAACCCGCCAAGACGGCTGCGCTCGACGACCAGAAGACCAATGCCGATGGCGCGCTGAACGAGGTCATCGTCACCGCCGAGAAGCGGCCCCAGAGCCTGCAGAAGACGCCGATCGCGATCTCGGTGCTGTCGGCCGAGGATCTGGCGAACCGTCACGTCCAGTCGCTGGTCGACCTCCAGGACGGCGCGATCCCGAGCCTTCGCGTCGCGCCCTTCTATTCGCGCAACTCGGCGCTGATCATGAACATCCGTGGCATCGGCGTGCTGGCCGACAGCAACCAGCCCGCGCGCGACCAGGGTGTGGGCGTGTATATCGATGGCGTGTATCTGGGTCGCGCGCAGGGCCTGGGCACCGCGCTCTACGACATTGAGAGCATCGAGGTGCTGAAAGGTCCCCAGGGCACGCTGTTCGGCCGCAATACCGAAGGCGGCGCGGTCAGCATCGTGACCAAGAAGCCGACCGGCGAATTCGGCCTGACCGCGACGGCGGGCATCGGCAATTTCGGCAGCCACAAGGCCGAGGCGCATCTCAACCTGCCCGAATGGCATAATTTCAGCGTGAAGCTGGACGGCATCGTCACCAAGCGCAACGGACTGGTCGACAATCCGCTGCCCGGCCAGGCGGACTTCAACGGCTTCGACCGCCACGGCGCGCATGTCGAGGTGCTGTGGAAGCCTGAAAGCGGGGTCAGCGCCGACTATGCGTTCGACACTTCCTATGACGCCTCGACGCCGCTCTATCTCCAGACGATCACGGCGGGCACGCTGACCCGCGCGCCTGCTCTGCCGCTCCAGCCGAACCGGGTGCGGGCCGCCAGCATCGGGGTGCCGCAGCAGGAGAGCATCGGCAAGACGCACGGCCATCGCCTGACCCTGGGCCTCGACCTGGCACCGGGCCTTCAGCTCAAGTCGATCACCGCCTATCGCGAGCTGGACCAGAGCCAGTATGACAATGGTGGCCAGAACAGCACCACCTACAAGCCGAACGGCGCGTTCAGCCGCTACAGCCTAGCGGGCTTTGCGCAGAATCAGTTCAGCCAGGAAATCCAGCTGATCGGCGACAGCCCTCGCCTAAAATATGTCGCGGGCGCCATGGCCTATCGCGAGCATACGACCGACAATGCCCAGGCGTTCAACACCATGGTCTGGAACGGCGACGGCACCGCCGCGACCGTGGCGACCTATGACATCGCCTCCGTGCCGTTCGACCGCGCCAGCCGCATCACGACGCGCAGCATCGGCGCGTTCGGCCAGGCGACCTGGACCCCGGCGATCCTGTCCGACCGGCTGCACGTCACGGGCGGCGCGCGCTATACCCGCGATATGAAGCATGGCGAGCTGTTCATCGTGAACGGCAAGACGCCCAATGTCGACGGCGTGGTGGGCCCGCGCAAGCTGGACGCGGCCTGGTCGCGCGTCGACCCGCTGGTGACGCTGGCTTACGATGTGACCGACGCCGTGCATGTCTATGGCAAATGGTCGGAGGGGTATAAGTCGGGCGGCGCCAATTCGCGCTCGCTGCGTTACGCCCCGTTCAACCCGGAAACGCTGTCGATGTTCGAGATCGGCGCCAAGAGCGAGTTTCTCGACCGCCGCGTCCGCCTGAACCTCGCCGCCTATACGGGCGCGTACAAGGCGATCCAGATCGACTTCCAGGCGAATTACCTTCAGGTCGATGCGCAGGGCAATCTGCTCCAGACCAACCGCACCACGATCGAAACCACCAATGCGCCGGGCACCGGCCGCGCCAAGGGCGTCGAGGCGGAACTGACCGTCGCACCGATGGCGGGCCTGACGCTGACCGCCAGCTATTCCTATAACGACGTGACCATCCCGGCGACGGTGAACCCGTTCCCGCAAGGCGCGACCGGCCAGATCGTGACGACGCCGATCCGCATCTATCCGGTCTATACCCCGGCCCATGCCGTCAGTGGCGCGATAGATTACGAGCGGCCGGTGGGCGATTACCGCCTGGTCGCGCATCTGGATGCCAATTACGACAGCGGCTTCTATGCCAATTACAACGATCCCGCGCCCGGCGTGAACCAGCCCAAGGGCGAGCCGGGCTTCATCGTCAACGGCCGGATCGGCATCGCCGATATCGCACTCAACGACACCGGCGCCTTGCTGACCCTGTCGGCCTGGACGCGCAACCTGCTGAACGAACAGCATATGTTCTATAAGGGGCTGAACACGCTGACCGGCGTGTCGGGCTTCTTCAACGAACCGCGCACCTATGGCGTGGAAGCGACGGTGAAGTTCTGATGCGCGGGGGCCTGATCGCCATCGCCGTGGCGCTCGCGGTTCCGGCGGGGGTGGGGGCTTCGGCCTCCGTCCCCACTGGCGCCCCCGTCGCGGTCGCGGCGCATACCCGCGTCCTGCCGCTGCAAGGCGGGCGCAACTTCCGCGACCTGGGCGGCTATCGCACCGCCGACGGGCGGACGGTGAAATGGGGGCTGCTCTACCGCTCGGGCCAGATGCACGACCTGACCGCGGCGGATTATGCCTATCTGCAAAAGCTGGGCATCCGCACCGTCTGCGACTTTCGCGACACGCGCGAGCGGACGGGCGAGCCGACGCTCTGGCCTGCAGGCCAAAAGCCCAAGGTGCTGAGCGACGACTATACGCTCGACGTCAGCGCGATGAAGCTGCCCGGCGATCCCGCCACCTGGACGCACGAACAGGTGGTGACGGCGATGACCGCCACCTATCCGCAGCTGCTCGACCAGTTCAACGGCCAGTACCGCCGCATGTTCGGCGAGCTGCTGGCGGGTGACGTCCCGCTCGCCTTCCACTGTACGGCGGGCAAGGACCGGACCGGCGTGGCCGCTGCGCTGCTCCTGACCGCGCTGGGCGTGCCGAGGGCGACGGTGGTCGAGGATTACCTCCTGTCCAACCGGCACATGGCCCCCGCGGCTGCGCATCCGACCGGCTTCTGGGCGAAGCTGTCCCCTGAGGCCGCGCGCGCCTTTGCCGGGGTCGACCCCCGCTATATCGACGCGGTGTTCGCCGTGACCGACCACCATCCCGGCGGGACGATGGGGTATTTGCGGGACGAACTGGGCCTGGGTCCAAGCCAGATCGCCAAGCTGCGCGCGTTGTATCTGACGAAGGCATAGGACGACTTTCCTCCCCTTCCAGGGGAGGAATAGAGGCACGGGAAAACGATTGTGACGCCTGCGTCATCGACCCGTCATCGCAATCACATCGCCTCGTAACAAACCCCGGCCACGGGGGCGGGAACGACCGGCGCCGGGGGGTGTCGGCACGACCAAGCGCCCAAGGGGAACATCATGCACATCGTCCGTTCCGGCATCCGCGGTCTCGCGGGGGCCTCTCTCATTGCATTGGCGCTGGCCGCTGGCGTGGCACAGGCCGAGGGGGCGGACAGCGCGCCGGCGGGCGTGCCGGCTTCAGGGCCGATCCTGTCCGGGCGCATCTATGACGCGACCGGCGTCGCGCTGCCGGGTGCGCGCGTCGTGGTCGAGGGAACGGGCGCGCAGGCGACCACCAATCTCCAGGGTGAATTCAGCGTCATCACGCCCGAGGAAGCGGGCGACGTCACGCTGCTGATCGACTATCTCGGGCGTCCGCCCGTCACCCGCGTGGTGCCCGCGGCCGAGCGGGGACGTCCGCTCTCGCTGACGCTGCCCGCCGCCAGCGGCGAGCCGGGCGACATCGTCGTCACCGGTGCCTCGCTGCTCGACAATACCGCGCGCGCGCTCAACCAGCAGCGGACCGCCGACAACACCGTCACCATCATCTCGTCCGACGCGATCGGCCGCTTCCCCGATCCCAACATCGCGGAGGCGCTCCAGCGTGCCCCCGGCGTCGGCATCGAGCGCGACCAGGGCGAGGGGCGCTATATCAACGTGCGCGGCGCGCCCAGCGAGTGGTCGGCGGTGTCGGTCGACGGCATCCAGATCCCCTCGGTCGATCCAACGACGCGCGCGGTCGACCTCGACACGCTGCCCTCCGACATCGTCGCCAATCTGGAGGTGACCAAGTCGCTGCTGCCGTATCAGGATGCGGACTCGATCGCGGGCGCGGTCAACATCACCACCCGCTCGCCCTTCGATCGCAAGGGTTTCGCGCTGACCGGCATGGCGGGCGCCAGCTACAATCAGTTCGGCAAGGGCAGCGACTATCGCGGATCGGCCGCGGTCAGCGACACCTTCGGTCCCGACCGCCAGTTCGGCCTGCTCTTTTCGGGCAGCTATTCGCGCACCCATCGTCGCCCCGACAATGTCGAGAACACCTGGACCCAGACGGCGGACGGCCCGCGCGTCACCGAGACGCTGTTCAAGGATTACGACACCAAGCGCCAGCGTATCGCGGGCACCGGTGCGTTCGAATGGCGCCCCTCGGATGCGACCCATGCCTGGGTGCGCGGCACCTATGCCCGGTTCGAGGATGACGAATTCCGCGACCGCATCGGCATATTGTGGAGCGATGGCACGCTGCAGGCCGGGTCGACCGACCGTACCGCGACCTATCGCAACACCCGTATCGAAAAGCAGGTCCGCCACCGTAAGCAGATGAACGAAATCTGGTCGGCGACGGCGGGTATCGAGCAGCGGCTGGGCGACGGCACCATCCGTGCCGACGTGGCCTATAGCGAAAGCTCGCAAACCTATCCGCGCCGCGACGAGCTGCTGTTCCGCTCGACGCTGCGGCCGACGCTTTCCTATGATTTCAGCGATGCCGACCTGCCCGGCTATTCGCTGTTCCAGAGCAAGGAGCATCTCCAGCTCGGCACCTTCGCCTTTCAGGAAAATGCCTATCGGTCGAACACGACCAAGAATGACGAGCTGACCGTGGCGGTCCGCTCGGACCTGCCGATCGGCGATTTCGTGACCTTCTCGACGGGCGGCAAATATCGCGAGCGGCATATCAACGCCGATGAGGAGCGGCTCCGCGACCGTCGCGCGACCGCCGCGCCGACGCAGAACCTGGCCGGGCTGCTCTCCGACGAGGAATCGCGCAACTTCGACTATGCGCTGGGGCAGCGTTTCAACACCGGGCTGGCCGATGCCTATTTCGACGCGACCAAGGCCGCCGCGCAGCGCCGCCTGCCGCAGTCGCTGACCGCCGATTATATCGCCGAGGAGAAGATTTTCGGCCTGTTCGGCATGGCCAAATATGTGAAGGACGGCACGACCCTGGTCGTCGGGCTTCGCGTCGAGACCACCGACTTCGATGCCCAGGCCCCCAGCGTCTCGCGCACCGGCGCGGTCACGACGGCGCGCGGGCGCAACGGCTATGCCGATTTCTTCCCGAACCTGACGCTGCGCCAGGCCTTTACACCCAACCTGATCCTGCGCGCCGCGCTCAGCCGCGCGATCAACCGCCCCAACTTCCCGCAGATCGCCCCGCGCGTGCTCGAGACGAGCGAGGGCAACACGGTGCGGGTCGAGTCCGGCAACCCCGACCTGAAGCCGACTTTGTCGAACAATGTCGATGCGGGCCTGGAATATTACATCCGGCCGCTGGGCGTGATCTCGGTCAACGGCTTCTACAAGGACCTGTCCGACTATCGCTACACGCTGACCAGCACCGGCGTGTATAACGGCGTGGGCGGCGCGATCCTCAGCCGCCCGATGAATGCGCGTCGCGGCGAACTCTATGGCGTCGAGCTCAACTGGCAGCAGCATCTGAACTTCCTGCCGGGCGTGCTGGGCGGCCTGGGGGTGTTCGCCAACTATACCTATACCCAGGGGCACGCGACCTTCGACGCCGCCTATGGCGGGCGCAGCCGCTTCGCGCTGCCGGGCCAGTCGACGCATATGTGGAACGCCAGCGTCTTCTACGAGCGCGGGCCGGTCAATGTCCGCGTCGCCTATACCAAGCGGTCGGACTATCTGGACGAGATCAACGCGACCAACCCCGCGCTCGACCTGTATTGGGAAGGCCGCGGCCAGCTCGACGTGACGGGCAGCGTGCAGCTGGCGAAGGGCATCAACCTGTTCGCCGAGGGCAAGAACCTGACCAACACGCCGGGCGTCCGCTATTTCGGGCAGCGCTTCCGGACCTATGAGTATGAGAAGTTCGGCTACACCCTGTTCGGGGGTGTGCGGGTCAAGCTGTGAGGATGGGGGTGGGGCGTATCCGCAAGCGTGGCCTTCCTGGAAAGGCCCCACCCCAACCCCTCCCCTGAAGGGGAGGGGCATATGTCGTTTCAAGCCCATGTCGCACCGGCCTCAGCGGCAGATCCGAACCCGCTCCCAACCGCGATATTCGGTCCAGCAGCGGCGATAGGGCCGATAATGCGGCCGGTATCCATAGCCCGCACCGCGCCAGCCATAACCGCCGCCACCATAGTCGCGGTCGCCATAACCTTGATAGCCATAGCCCCGATCATAACCGCCCCAATGCGGCGGAGGGGGAGGCGGCGGGGGTGGCGGGGGAGGGGGCGGCGCGCCCCAACCCGGTCCCGGGGGCGGCGGGGGCGGTCCCCATTCCTGCGCACTGGCATTCGCACTGAAACCCATCGTCGCGATCGCGAGGCCGGCGACAATGATACGCGTCACCTTCATGACTGGTCCCTCCATGCCCATGACCGGGCATGGGACAGGATTACGACGCGGCGGGCTTCGGCAGGCTGAACGGGGTTGTTCTGTGGCGTTCAGGAATTGTGTTGGGAGGGGGCGTGATTCCCTCGTGGATGCGCGGACGGGCAGGAAAGCGGCGATTACGCCTCAGGCGCGTTCTGTCGCCACTTCCCTTGCGACTGCGGCGACATCGCCCGCCGGAGCCTGAACAACCTCCAGCGCGATATTGGCTATTTCTGCGGCGGTCACCTGCAACTGCGTGATCGGGCTCGAACTGGTGTCGACGCGGTCCACCCCGGTTTCGGAAATCTTGACCAGAAAGCGATCGACGTCGTTGAGGACGACCAGCTTGATGGATTGGTCCTCATCAAGCGCCAGCTGCTGCACCGTGCCTTCATAGGCCACGATGAATCCGTCATGGCCGGTTTTGGTCAGGACATAAGCGACGACGAACGAGTCACCGCGCTTGACGGCCTGGACAACCGGGTTGAGCCAGCCGAACGCGATCGGATCGGTTTTGTCGGTGACGGCCTCGCGCTGGGCCATCCACTGCGCCAGGGTTCCCGTTGCCAAGCCGATGAGCAGCATGGCGAAGAGCCAGGCCTCAAGCGCGAAGTCGGATGCGCTGCGCGCGCCCGAAACGCCGCCCAGCAGGGCCCGATAGACGTTCGGATCGAAACCGACATCGAAGCATCGATCGGTCCAGCGACACCAGCCAGACTGCGCCGCGAAGGCGCCCGTGCCGAGCAAATGTCCGGCGATCGTCCCGAAAACGACGATAAACAGCGTCACCGTCGAATTGGGTCGATCGGGAGAGGGGCTTAGAAAGTCGGTGCGCTCACCCGCTCTCCAACCCGCCCAGAAACAAAGACCCGGGAATATCAGCAAAAGTACGAGGAATAGAGAATAGCTGAATGCCACGGCATTCAGGCCGTCAGGGTGCCTGACCCGTCCTTCTCATCTCGCTCGGTCGCAGCGGCGCGCACGACATAGACGCCGTTCTCGACGCGCGAGGCCTGGCGCACGGCTTGCCATGTGCCGAAGCGGCTCTTGACCCGGCGGGCAAGCCGCATCGAGGTGCTGGTGTTCACGCGCATATCGATCCTCCAACGCCAGATGTAGAAGTTCGTTCGACGGACGTCCACTCGATGCGTACACAGCCCCGCCTCGCCCCCTCAAAACAGCTTCCGCACCCCAATCCGGATCGATCGGCCGAGCGGGTCGATATAGGCGGGCTGGAAGCGGTTCGGCGTCTGGCCGTTGCGGTCGGTGACGTTGATCCGGTCGTTCAGCACATTCTCGACCGCGAAGTTGACGTTCAGCCCCTTGGCCCAGGGCTTCTTCACGATATTTTCCAGCCGCACGAAGCTGTACAGGACCAGCCAGGTCCGCCCCGAAAAGTGCAAGTCGGAGGCGGCGATGTCGCTGCGGATGCGCGTCGGCCCCTGGAGGCGGCCGTAAACCCCCAGGTTGAACAGGCCATAGGAGAAATGGCCGTTCAGATCGACGTCCCAGCGCGGCCGCCCGCCCGTACCGTTCAGCGTCGCGCCGTCGAGCAGGTCGAGGACCGGGCCGGTGCCGCGCAGGGTCAGACGATCCTCCAGCCGGTAATTGGTCGTTGCCGACAGCCAGAGCGAGGGGGGACGCTTGGGCGGGCGGGGCGGGGGCGCGGGCGGGGTCGCGCTCTTGGCCGCATCGGGCGCCGGAGGGGGAGGGGGCGGCGGGGTCTTGCCCAGCTGCACCTGCGCGTCGATCGTCAGGCGCAGCTTGCGCTCGCGCTCATACGCCAGATTGACCGGGCGCAGGTCGACGCTGACCAGTTGGCCCAGCGTATCGCGGACAAACAGGTCGGGAAAGGCGCGCTGGAACGCCGGGGTCGCACCGCCCAGCGAGGCGGCCTGGTTGTCGATCCGGGTGTCGACATAATCGGTGCTGAGCCGGATATCCTTGTCCTTGATCGGCTGCACCGCGATGCCCAGCGTCGTCACCCGCCGCTTTTCGGGCGCCAGATCGGGATTGCCCCCGAAGATGGTGGTGACGAGCGTGCTGCGCCCTGTGACATAGTCGAAAAAGGGCGTGTTGGGCGTCGCCACCACCGGCGCGACCAGCTGCGTCACGGCGGGCGCGGTCTGCGCGATGTTGATCGAGGCGTTGAGCTGGATGGGGCGGAAGGGCGTCCAGTTCAGCCCCAGATTGGAGGTGCGGAGCCGCCCGAAATCGGACACCTGCGACACCCCCGCCATCGCGTTCAGCTGCATCTCGCCCAGAAAGCCCAGCGAGCCTTCGCGCGCCGAGGCGATCGGCACATTGGCGTTGACGCTGGCCCCGCGCATGGTGCGCCCGATCCCATCGGTGGGGAGGGACAGGTTGGTCTGCGCGTCGCTGTCGATGCGGCTATAATCGGTTGTGACGGTTAGCATCGCCTCGCCTGCGGGCAGGCGGACGACGGGGCCGTTGGCGGTCGCCTTCATCCCGATCGTGTCGGATGCCGCCCGGCTGCGGTTCCGGTCGCGTTGGGCGCCAGTGACGGGATCGGTTGCCGCCATCGGATCGCCGCCCGCCCCGATCGACGCCTGAAGCGCGCCCAGCGGCACGCCGATCTCCGAGGTGCTGCGCGACACCATCCGGTCGTAATTGCCGGTGATCGCCCAGCTCCAGCGCCGGACATCGCCGGTCAGCGTACCGCCTGCATGCAGCGCCATGCTGGTCGTCCGCTGATGCAGCACGCTGTCGGGCAGATAGCGATAAAGCAGCGTGTCGTTGGCGAAGGGAAAATTCCCCAGCCCACCGGTCACGCGCAGCAGCGCGGGGGCGAGGCCGTTCAGCCCCTTTGTCTGGATCGCCTCCATCGACACCATCAGCGACCCCGACACGCTCTTGGTCAGGGGGGAGGCGATGCTCGCCTCGCTATGGATGGTGTCGGTCAGCGGCTGAAGCGTGCGATAGGGGCCGAGATCGGTGACCCCGGCCGGGCTGTTCGCATAGGCCGCAAGCGTCCCCCGCGCGGCCGGATCGATCGGCACGCCCGCCAGCGTGACGCTCCGCCCCGCCAGCGCGTCCAGCCGGGGGTCCAGGCTGGCGCCCTTCACCCCCGTCACATTGCCGGTGGTCGCGAACAGCGTCTCTGGATCGGGCACGATGTCGCGCTGGCTCTGGAGCACCGGGTCCTGCCGCAGATGCGAGACGTTGAAGGTCAGGCGGCGCGGTCCGTCGATCCGCGCCGAGGTGACCTCGCTATATTTCGTTCCGCCCCCGCCCTCGGTCGTGATGCCGGGCAGGAGATGGACCGTGACCGCGCGGAATTTCTTCTTGGTGATGAAGTTCATCACCCGGACATTGGGCGGATAGCCGAAGCGTGCCGCCTCCTGCTCGGGCAGGACCTCGATCCGCTCCATCGCCTCATAGGGCAGCGACTGGAACTCGGCGAAACCCGAGACGCGCCGCCCGTTGAGCAGCATCACCGGCTCGCCCCCGCCCGAGGAGCTGGTCAGCGCCTTCACCTTCTTCAGCAGATCGCTGAGACTCGTTGCGCCCAGCGCCGCCAGCGCCTGGGCATCCAGCACCGCGACCGGCTCGACCGCGCCGATGATCGATCCGGGGATACGCTTGCCGGTGACGGTGACCTCGGGGGAGGGCGGATCGGAGGGCGGGGCCTCCTGCGCCGATATCCCGACCGGTATCGCCAGACTCAGGACGATCGCCGTCCCCCTCACACACCCGTGCAGGCGCGCGCTCCCCCCGTATCGCATCGTCAAGCCACTCCCATCGCCGACGTGAAGATTTATTTGTAGTGTGGCGATGATGTCACAATTATGGCTGAGCCGGGGGCTGGGCCGATTTTATCGGGCGAGGAATGGCATGAGCGTCCCTCAATGAGGCTGGACGAGATGTAGGGCATTGGCGCCCCGCCTAGCTAAAGCGTCGGCAGCGCCTGGTCGGCGACGAAGGGCGCGGGGGTCGCGGCCGCGCGACGGCTGAGCACGTTGCGCATCACCCGGATATAATGGTCCGCGCCATGCTCGATGGTGAAGCGTCGTGCCTGGTGCAGCGTGCGCCTTGCATCCTGGGTCCGGGGCCGGGCGGCCGCGATCGCGGCGGCAAAACCCGCTCCGTCGCCGACCGGGACCAGCGTACCGAGCGCGCCCTGCTGCAACAGCGCGCCCATCGAGCGGCTGCAATCGGTGGCGACGATGCCGATATTGGCGGCCAGCCCCTCCAGGATGACGGCGGGCACGCCCTCATAATGCGAGGACAGGAGCAGCGTGTCATATCCCGACAAAAGCCCCGCCGGATTGGTGACATAGCCCCGGAAATCGACCCGGTCGGCGATGCCCAGCGACGCCGCCAGCGCCTCCAGCGCCTTCCGCTCCGGCCCTTCGCCGAACAGGGTCAGCGTGTCCTCGGGGGCGCTGCCGCGGGCGAAACCGCGCAGCATCAGCGCGAGGTTCTTCTGCGCGGCCAGCCGGGCGATGGTGACGAAGCGGCGTCCCGATCGCTCCGGTCGCTCCGTGGGAGGCTCGCGCAGGGACAGGATTTGCGCTTCCGACAGGGCAGGGTCGGGGATGATCGCGACGCGCGCGGGCGACACGCCGACGCCTTGCACGATCTCGGCGCGCATCGGCTTTTCCATGCCGACGAAATGGTCGATCGCCAGCCCCTGGATACGCAGCCATATCCGGTAGAAGACCCGGTAGAACCAGGACGCATCGGTGCGGTCGAGATTGTTGCTGATCTTGGCGATGATCGGCGGACAGTCGCGCCCCAGCACCAGCTTCAGCATCACCGCGACAAAGGCGTAGGTATTCCCTGCGCAGAACAGCACGTCCGGTCGGATCGTCCGCACCGCGCGCGGCAGGGTGGCGACCATCCAGATCGTCTCCCAATACGCGATGCCCGGCCAGCGCCGCTTCGGAGTGACGAAATCCAGCCCCGCGCCGACATCCTGCGCCATCGCGCCATCGGTCCGCCCCAGGAACAGCGGCGCATCGACCCCGGTCGCGCGCCAGCGATGGACGAGGCGCAACGCGATCCGCTCGACCCCGCCGGGCTCGAAGCTGTGCAGGAAGGTCAGGACGCGCAAAAAGCCGCACGCCCTGTACGAAACCGATCTCGCCCGGAATTCCCGCCCATAATCCGCCCCCGATAGCATGACCGACAGGGAAAACGATACCCTATCGTGACGTATTCGTTATGATAGGTCGATCACCCCTCACCCAGCTCCGACTAAGCCTTTGCTTCGCAAAGACCAAATCTGCGCAACCCTCTCCCCTCTGTGAGGGGCGAGGGAGGGTTAGGCACAATGCTGTTCCGGCATATGACAGGCGAAGCGAAGAGGGATCGCCTCCATCTGGATCGTTTCTCATCCGCCCTCGGTCGGCTTCTATCAGGCGATGGGGGCCATCATTACCGGGACAAAGCCGCCTACGATCAAAGCCCGGTGGAGCAGACCGGTCCTGACGATAGTGATCTAGCCCCATTCCGTTCCCACTCTCCTGCGAATAGCCTGGGCTACACCTCCCGAAGCGGAGGCCATTGGCGGGCGGTGTGGATCAGCACCAGGATCCAGACGGTATCGGCGACGACCTCATACACTAGGCGATAGCTTCGATGCGGGGTCAGTTCGCGGGTGCCGAGGACCTCCCCCTCATGCCCCAGCATCGGGAAGTCGGCCAGGGCGGCGACGGCGTCGCTGAACAGCCTGTCGATGCGCAACGCCGCACCGGGATCGCGGGCGGCGAGATAGTCCCAGATCGCAATGCGATCCCGCTCGGCTTCCGGCGTCCAGCGGACCTTCACGCCTGGTCGGCAATCCCGGCACGGCGCGCGGCGAAATCGGCCTCCACAGCGGCATCGGATCGTCCGTTACCCGCATGGACGGACAGTCGGGCGGCCGCGACCTTGCGTTGCAGGAAATCGCCATGCTCCTGCCGACCCTGCTCCCGCCGGATGAATTCTCGCATCAATTCCCGCATCACCTGGGATGCCGGACGGTGGCTGGCCTCGGCTGCGGCCATGAATTCGGCGCGGAGATCGGACTCCAGCTTCATGGTGAAAACAGCGGCCTTCGGCATCGGCATCCTCGCATCGGTACTGACAAGGTATATACCGATGAGGCGCATCGAACAATAGCGCCCCCTCTTTACCCTTGCCTTTGCCCGGAAAGCGACCCACCCGCGTGGCCGATGAGCGACGAACGGAGACAGGGCTGGTGGCTGGGCCCCTGGTTGCGGGGGCAGGGCGGCATCCTGCTGGTACTGACGCTGGTCGCGCTGGTGGTGCGGGCGCGGACGTTCGGGAATCCGGTGATCGGGTTCGACGAGCAATT
>NZ_LMMH01000014.1:0-36370 GCF_001422185.1 Sphingomonas sp. Leaf257 | reverse complement strand
GCCTCGACCGCAGGGGCGAGCGGCGCGGGCGGCAGCGCAGGTGACACTGGGGGCGATCACGAACTCGCTCGCCCAGCCGCTGCAGGTCTCGGCCTTCCGGCAGGAGGACGGCTCGTACAACATCGTCTGGCAGCGCGCGCAGAAGCGCCGCGACGTGACCAGCGCCCTCGGCATCAAGTCGGACGAGGACCCCGCTCCGCCGTTCGGCGCCGACGGCTCGGCCTCCGGCCTGCCTGCCGGCGACGGCCTCGGCGAGAGCACGGCCCCGGTCGAGGAGGTCGCCTGATCGACCACCGGGCGGCGCGCACGCGTCGCCCCCGCACTCCCTCGACGGGGATCGCTTCGACACCCGGAGCGGTCCCCGTCGACGTGCCGGATGCTTCGAGCATTTCGGGCTGGGCTCGCCCCTTCCAACATTGAGCCAGCGCGGCACTTCAATCGTTCACTGTTCCACGCTATATGGAGGCTACCATGGCGACCGTCGCACCAGATCCGCAACTCGATATCCGCGAGCAGCTCGCGCGGATCGACAAGATGCAGGTCGAGATCCAGAAGACGCAGGCGGACCTCGCCAAAACCAAGCTCGAGGTACGCTTCTTCCCCGGCACCCTGTTCTTTCAGGCGACCTTGGCTGCTGCCGCCCTCCTGACGGCCGGTGCCGCGATCGGCAAGCTCTTCGGCTGATCGCCTGGACCGACGCTACCGCGTCGGTCCCTGTCTCCATCGCCCTCGTTCCTACCGATACAGTCTCGCAAGCGCCGCCCGAACCCGGCGGGACCCGCGAAGCGCGTGATCAGACTGCTCCCGCCTCATCCGCGGCCGACCCATCGCCGGCCCGCCAAAGTGGTATCGCGCACCTCGGGCGCTCACAGATCGACCTTCACCTCAGCGTGTCCCGACGGCTCCGGCGAGGCGCCCAATCGACGGCGACCTCGTGATATTCGACCTCCCTGTCGGCGACGTCCTCGCCCGTGTGGTCCACTCATGCCCAGCTCGGAGCAGTCATGGGCGCTGCCGCGCCCGACGCTGGTGGCGAGCTTCACCGCGTGCCGATCCGTCCGGGCAGGCGGATCAGGCGGCCGATCCTGCCGGCCCACGGGGCTTGTTCATGGCGTCCGCTCCGACATCTCGGCTGCAACCGGGCGTCTCATCCGCCGGTTCGTGTCACCTGCGAGCCGGCCCGGCACCGCGCAACCCCTTTGGCAAAGCCGTGTTGCCGCGCTGAAGCGCGGCTGCCCGCACCACCCCTGCAAAAGAGGTTTCCCTCCAGGTCGACCGCGCTCGTCGCCTGCGCGACGATCCCGGCCGCCCCTCCGGTGCGCAGCACCGCGCCAGCTCGCTCATCGGTGACACCGGCGGACGATCCGCCCGACATCACCCGAGGGAGCTATCGCCATGAACAACGTGAACCTGATCGGCCGCCTGACCCGCACCCCCGAACTGCGCGCGGTGAACCCCACCACCAACGTGGCCACGATCTTCGTCGCGACCGACCGCCCCAAGCTGAACAAGGATGGCCACACCTACAAGGGCGAGGACGGCTTCACCGTCAAGGAGACCGAATACCACAAGGTCACCTGCTTCAACGGCCTCGCCAAAGCTGTCGCCGGCAACCGCAAGAAGGGCGACTTGATCGCGATCGAGGGTCGCCTCCACTACACCCGCTGGCAGGACGCCGAGGGCAACGACCGCTACGGCTGCGAGATCATCGCCGACCGCGCCGAGTTCTACTGACCCGCCGGGTTCGGGCGGCGCCTCGCGGCGCCGCCCTTTTCGCGTGCTCACGCCTCAACCGGCGAGCCCCCCCCTTCGCACCTGGTCCCAAGATCCCGGAGGAAACCCGCGATGCGCGCGCAGCACGACATGTTCAATCCTCAGCCCGACAGAGGCTCCGTTGCCTTGGCCGAGAACAAGCCTAACGACGTCCCCGAGCCGCCTCGACAGGAGCCGCTTGCTGCACCCTGCGGCTTCCGCGATCGTAGCAACCAGCCCTGCGCACGGCTCGCCACCAAGCCGCTCTCGATCGACGACGTCCAGCTGGTCTGCCGCGGCATCCCCATGCTGCTTTGCGAACCGACGTGCTTCCGCGGCTCGTCGCCATCCGACGACCAACCCGACAGCGGGCACGGTGGCCCAGCCAGCCCGGATGACGATCCCAACATGGGGCTCGATCCGGATGATCCGGGCTACGACGACGCATGGGGTGAGGGCGCGTGGGAGCGCGACGACGGACAGGATGCCCAATAGCGGGGCAGGGAAGGGGTTTACGGGGCGTCCCGCCTTGTGGGCGGGACCGGGCTCTCATCGGCCCTGACGGGCCTTACGGAGCCCCCTAAAGGGGTCTCCGCCCTTCGGGTATCGATCCCTTTGCCGACGCCGGGGCGTCCTGCGCGCGAGCGACGGCAGCAGAGCTGCCTAGCGGTGCTGCGGCCTGGCGGCCGCATCATCGCCGCTCGTGCTCGGATCACCCCGGCGCACCCGCCCCAAACCAATATTTTCTCTCTCTGTGATGTGGAAGTTTGGCATGCGGGGTTGGCGGACCGTCAAGGACGAGCGGTGCCCCCAATTTTCACGACCCCCGCCACTCCGCTTTGCTCCATTCTGGGGGCCGAGAAAATCGGCTCCCCCACTCGCGAGCGTTAACCGGGGTCCACGCCCGATGGGCGCGGCTTCCCGGTTAACGTCCCTGACGGCCCTGACCGCCGCATGCCGAGTGAGATTCCTCACCGAGAAGAAGGTGAGGTTTTCAACTCATGGAGGCTATCATGACCAACACTTTCCGCAGCTTCTCCGACGCCGCCCGCGCGATGAACGAGGTCCGGATGAACGACAGCGTCTTGAACATCGACGCTGAGACGCAGCAGACCTACGACGGCGCTTTCGTGGAGAGCAGCGAGATGGCCAAGCTGACCGTCTTCAACGCCCCCGAGAAGCTGGACATGCCCGACCCCGAGATGGCCGCCGCAGCCGTCGACCTCATGCTGCGGACGGTGTTCGACGTCACGCGCGACACCCGGATGGAGGAGTTCGCCGCCGACATCGCATGGGGCATCGTCAACTCCTTCCACATGGTGACCAAGCGCATCGAGGGACGCGAGGACGACGCCGCCCGCAAGCTGAAGGACATGGTGGAAGCGTACGACCCCAGCGAGATCTACGCCGTCGAACTCGAGGACACGCAGCTCCTCTGCCAGACGCTGGAGGGTTGCGCCGAAGCGATGCGGTGCATGCGAGACCACGCCGGGGAGGTGTTCCGCGTGGAGACGGGTCGCCCCTTCAACACGATCCGCGGCAGCCGGGTCTCCTCCAAGCTCACGGCGTCGGTCATCGACGGGAAGGATTACCTCGCCGCCCGCGCCGCCAAGCGCCGGGAAGAGCACGCCCCGACCGGCCCGATTGTCGCCTTCTCGGGCGGACAGGTCTGGCACGACCACGAGCAGCTCTTCGACCGCCTCGACCAGATCAAGCGTCGGATCCCGGCGATGGTCCTGATGACCACCGGCATGAACAAGGGTGCGGACGCCGTCGCAGCCGCGTGGGCGTCGTCGCGGCAGGTCAAGCTGGTGCGCATGATGCTGGAGACGCGGTACGGTCCGAAAGCGGCCTTCCTCCGCAACGACCGCATCGCCAACCAGCGCCCGGTTGAAGCGATCGTCTGCGAAGGCTCGGGCGTCCAGTCCGACTTCGCCCGGAAGATGCGGACCGCCGGCGTGCCGCTCCACGTCTTCCGTCTCGCCGAGCAGGCCCCGATGGCTCCCGCAGCGCGCAGCCGTCGCGCCTGACGCACCCGCAGGAGGGGCTCCGGGCAACCGGAGCCTCTCCCCTTTTTTACGTCGCCCTGGGCGGCGCTCAGGGGCATCGAGCCCCCTCGCGCCGCGGGGACTGACCTTGCGGTCGAGCCTTCACCACGGATGGCCGCACCGGCTCGCTYGCATMGCGGCCGCGCCGTCGCGCGTCCTGCTCGCTACGCCTCGGCCGGTGCGGCTAGGGGATGGGTCCCGCCCAGCCTTCCGGCACGGCTCGCTGGCGGGCGTGGCGATGCCGTCGCATCGCCAACGCTACCGCTGCGCATCGCGCCGTGCCGATCGCCCCAGCAAACGYCGYGCCGGCACTGCTCGCTCGCGTCACGGCGACCCCGTMGGGTCGCCAGTTCGCTACGCCTCGCGCGCCGGCASACCRACCCCGCGCGGYAGAMCCGCACCGGCTCGCTYGCRTMGCGGCCGCGCCGTCGCGCGTCCTGCTCGCTACGCCTCGGCCGGTGCGGCTMGGGGATGGGTCCCRCCCAGCCTCCCGGCACGGCTCGCTGGCGGGCGTGGCGATGCCGTCGCATCGCCAACGCTRCCGCTGCGCMTCGCGCCGTGCCGATCGCCCCAGCGGACGYCGCGCCGGCACTGCTCGCTCGCGTCACGGCGACCCCGTMGGGTCGCCAGTTCGCTACGCCTCGCGCGCCCCTATCACCGCCAATCAGCGCACGACCTTGCTGCGCCATCATTACGATCAATCTCGGTCCTTTGGACCGACGATCCCGGAGCCGTCCGGGCGACCCTAACGGGTCGAGGGAAGGAGGCTTTGCGCCGGTGATTCCACTCGGGAGGCAAAGCCATGTCGATCACAACCTTACTCAGCGCCGGCGCTCTACGCGACGTGAAGCCCGCGACAGTCACCGCACGCCAGCTCGCCGCATTTCGGGCTTTCGCTCGCGAACGCGGCGAACTCCTCGATCACGACGATGAAGACCCGCTAGTCGCATGCAACTTCGAGGCTCGCGCTTGCCCCTGGTCGCTGGCCAGCATTTGCGCGCTCTTCGACTACGACGAGGGCGTGATCGCGGTTGTCGAGGAGGCACAGTTTCGTGGTCTCAACGTGCGCTTCGACCGCGACGACGCCACCCGATCGATCTCGCTTAGAGTCGCCAGCACGCCCGATGGAAGCGACCGACAATCACGAGCTGCGCGTGGTCTGGGGATAGCCTCCACCTAGATCATCGCAGGGGGAGGGCGGGACGTACCCGCTCTCCCTTTTTTTGCCTGCGGGGCTTCAGTTCTCGATCACGAAAAAGGGGAGGGCCTTACGGCCTCTCCCCTCTTCTTTTGCCCGACAGGCTTCAGCCTGCCAGCGCATCGGTCCTGCTACGCTGCGAGCCGCTTCGCGACCTCAGCAACACCCATCGACTTTACCGCCCCGAGGATAGACCGAATCTGTTCGGCGTCGCCCTTGAGCAACCCCGATTTCTCGACCTCCTTCAGAAGCTCAGAGCGCTCCCTCTCGGCAAGCTGACGACGCCGCTCTTCCAGCTTCCGTCCTTCTGCCGCCAGCTGCTCGCGTTCCTGCTCGATTGTACGTGCCATTGCCGTCCCTTTTTCTGATCGGTTGACAGCCTCCGACACCCACGATGACAGGCCGCACGACCGGCCGCAAGCGAGAGCTATTCAGACGGCCTTTGGCCGTCAGGATCGGCACCGATGATCTGAGCTATGCCGGATCATCGGATAGGCTGCGACGGACCTCGCCTGCGGCGGGTCCGTCGTCGGTCGGGATCGCTTCGCATGTCCGCCGGAGACACGCCTTGGATCGGTCCGCCTCCGGCGATTGCCCCTCAGGACTCCGATCGAACATGGAGACGAAGAGCGATGATGCCCTCAACCCCACGACAGTCCCTAGGATTAGCACACCCTATGCGGCGACCGCAGGTGTAAGTGCCTGGAAAGCCTCATGTATTCTGTGGTGTTACCGTAGTCGTATGTAATACGCCTTCTCGAAACCAGGTAAACCGCTGATTCCCCGCGGAAATCGCTGTAGTTGCTGGTAACACAGAAACCATCTTCCGTCGGCGAGCGAAGGCAGCTAAGCTGCGGTTTCCGAAACCCCCACCATCCAAAGTTTGGATGGTGCTATGTCGAACCCACCTATCACGCTGCGTCTGTCCGACGACCAGCGAGCGGCCATCGAGCGTGCGGCCTCTGACCGAGGAATATCCCGGTCCGAGATCATCCGCCTGGCGCTGATTTTCGGGGTGCCGCTCGCAGCGGCCAGCCACTCATTCAACGTCAGCCGAGTGCTCCTCATCCTGGAGCAGCTTTCGGCCTCGATGGATCTCATCGTGACCCGGGAACACCCGGACTTCGCCGAGAAGATCATCGACATCGCCCAAGAGCGCGTGGAGGCCCACCATGCGCAACGGTGACATCCGTTTCAACGGCCAGGCCGCAGTCGTCGAGCACGCCTCCGCGCGCGGCCGGATAACCCGCAACTCAGGCAATTTCACGCGCGGTTCGCAGCTGCTTTCGAGCCAGTACAAGATGGCTTGGGCGGCCACCCTTGTGCCGGTCTGGATCTGGCTCGGCAGCTTCATCGTGCTGTTCAACATCATGGTCTGGCTCGGCCTCGCCGAGCACGAGTTCCAACTCGACCTGATGAAGCTCTACTCGGCGGTCTGGACATGGGTGGGTGGCGACCGCTTCCACCTCATCAACCTGAGTCTTCCGAACGGCTCCGTGACCAAGGTCCCGATCGGCTACGTCCCCTACGAGCCGCATGTCGTTCACGCCTGGCATCAGACGGTCAAAATCTTCCTGATCACGCTGGTGATGGCGACCGCGGTCGCAGCCCCGTTGATCAGCTGGTTCATCACCTGGGCGAACAAGCGCGGACGCGACGTTTTGACCGAGCGACACAACCGCGGATCGATGCTCGTCGCCCGCGATCTGCTGCTCGACAATGTCCGCCGGCACAACCTCACGCAGTTCCGCAAGGAATGCGCCGAACACGACCCGCCCTACGATCCGAAACTCGTCGCCAAGGCCCCGATCATCGATCGCGTCGACGAAGGCATTCACGTCCCGTATTCCATCGCCGGCATCCCCTATCCGTGGCGCCTCGAGCAGAGCCACACGATGCTGATCGGCACGACCGGGACCGGCAAGACGACACAGCTTCGCAGCCACGTTTCGCAGATCCGAGCACGCGGCCATCGCGCGGTCATTTTCGACCTCACCGGCGTGTTCGTTGAGACGTTCTTCGACCCCGAAACCGACGTCATTCTCAACCCGATGGACGAGCGCTGCGCGCCGTGGACACTGTTCGACGAGTGCCGGAACTATGCCGATTTCGTCTCGGCAGCCGCGGCTCTCATTCCGTCCCATCCCGACGACAAAGAGCCGTTCTGGCAGAACGCCGCACGCATGCTTTTCATCGAAATGTGCCTGAAGCTTCAGGAGGCGGGAGAGGGCAACAATGCCGCCATTGCCCACCACCTGATGACGGCCGATCTCAAGAAGATCCATGCACAGCTGGAGGACACTGTCGCCGCGCCGCTGACGACCGAAAAGGCCGCCCGCATGGCGGAGTCGATCCGATCGGTTCTGAACGTCAACGGACAGGCCCTACGCTTCATGCCGGACCCGGTCGAAGGCGGACCTCCGGCGTTCTCGATCCGCGACTGGATCGCGATCGACAATCGCGACGGCTCGATCATGTTCATCACCGGCTCGTACAACGACCTGGAGATGACCCGCGGCCTGTTCACGCTGTGGATCGACCTGGCCGTCAACAACCTGATGCGCCTGCCGAAAACTCGCGATCTACGCACCTGGTATCTCTTTGACGAGGTCCACGCGCTCCACGCCCTTCCCGGCATCGAGCACGGCCTGCAGTCCGCCCGCAATTTCGGCGGGGCATTCGTTCTCGGCATCCACTCGTTCGACAAGCTCGTCGCCACCTATGGACTCCAAAACGCGACCGCCCTGACGGGCCTCGCGCGCACCAAGCTTATCCTCGCCACGGCAGACCGTACGACCGCGGAGAAGTGCTCGGAGTTCATCGGTAATCGCGAGGTCCGGCAAGTCGATGAGGCGTACAGCTACGGCTACAACAACACCCGCGACGCCTCGACCCTGACGCCTCGCACGGCGGTCGAACCGCTGGTGCTGCCCGACGACATTACCGACCTGCCGTCGCTCAATGGCTTCGTCAAATTTCCGGACGGCTTCCCCGCCGCTCGGATAAAGCTGAGCTACAAGTCCTACCCCGAGGTCGCACCCGGCTCGGTGCCTCGTAAGGACTTCAAGCCCACTCCCTACGTTTCGCCGGAAGAGCGGCGGAAACGTGCAGCCCAGAACAATGGCGCGGATGAAGGGGGTGAGGGTGGCCGCGAGCATACGCCCACGCGGCCGGTAGGAGGCGTGGAAGAGCGCGGCGAGAACGAGCCGGAGCAGACTACACCGGAGCCTCGCAAGGGCCAGAGCGAGGCGGAAAAAGCGGCTGCGGCGATGGACGTCGTCGGTGCGACCCAGGTCGCTCTGGACCAGATCCCTGGCCGGGCTGTCGGCGCGTCGCCGCAAGCCACTGCGCCCGCGCCGTCCAACGATGAGAAGGAGGCATCGCTTCCGAAGGTTCAGGCAGCTCGGGCGGGGCTCCGCCTTGCCGATCCCGGCGTGGGACGCACCCTCGATCCTGGCCAGCAGGCGGCGCGTGGCGATGTCGGTCGCTCGACCGGAAACCCGATCCTCGATCGCCTCGACGGCGACCGCCACGAGGACCAGTCGATGCGCGAATTGCGCGACGGCTTCGCCACAGATCGCAACGGCGACCATCATCATCGTCATCACGGGCATGACCACTCGCCCGCGATCGACGATGACATGGAGATGTAAGCGATGCTCTCGGTCGCTTCCATCAAATCGGCATCGGGCGCGGCGAGCTACTTCGCCAAGGACGATTATTATACCGCCGAGCACTCCTCAGAGGCGACGCTCTGGGGCGGTGTCGGGGCGGCCGAAATCGGGCTCAAGGGCGAGGTCACGAAAGAGGCTTTCGAGAAGATCCTCAACGGCGAGCTGCCGTCGGGTGAGAAGGTCGGCCAGGTCCAGAACCGACAGCACGGTGTCGACCTCACCTTTTCGATGCCTAAGTCGGCCAGCATCCTCGCTTATGTCACCGGCGACACCCGCATCCTCGCCGCCCACATGAATGCCGTTAAGACCACGATGGCGTGGGTCGAAAAGACCTTCGCTGAAGGGCGCACGTACGATCGATCGAAGGCAGGCGACGCCGTCCGCACAGGCAACCTCGTCTATGCCATGTTCCAGCATGACACGAGCCGGGCACTAGACCCACAGGGGCACATCCACGTCCTCGTCGCGAACATGACCAAGATGGCCAACGGCGTCTGGCAGGCACTGCACAATGGCCAGCTCTGGAAGAACAACACGACGATCGGTTCGGCCTACCATGCCAACTACCGCGCCGAGCTGGCGAAGATCGGCTTCGAGACGACGGTCTCCGGCAAGCACGGCATGTTCGAGATCAGCGGCGTGCCGAAGAAGGTCATCGAAACCTTCAGCCAGCGCAGTACCGATATCCGAGCCAAGGCGGCCGAGCTCGGTATCACCAATCCGAAGGCTCTCGATCGGATCACCACCAACACCCGCGACGCTAAGCTCAACGTCGAGGATCGCGATGCCCTCCGGGAGGCGTGGCGAGCCCGTGCAGCAGAGCTTGGCTTTGACGGCAAAGCGCTTGTGGAAGCCGCGAAGGCACGCGCGAGCGGTGCCGCGCTCGACAGCAAGCCCGGCACCATGGAGCGTATTCGCGAGACCCTGGTGGGCATTCGTGAGACCCTCGGTGACGCTTTCCGGCCAAACGACCCGCTGATCGCAAGCGGGCTCGAGCGTCTGCGGATCTCTCCGGTCGACCTCCGTGCCCAGCACGCCGTCGCCTCCGCCATCCGTATCCACGCGCAGCGTGAAGCCGCGTTCTCGATACCCGACGTCGTGAAGACTGCGCTCGATCGCGACCTGAAGGGCGTGACGCCCGAACATGTCGACCGCCGCGTCTCGGAGCTCATCCGGGCCGGTCAGCTGATCCCAGGCAAGCAGGACCGGATCGACGGCGTCGTTACTCACGTCACGACGCCGGAGGCACTTGCGACCGAACGCGGGATCCTCGCCGAGATCGAGCGGGGACGCGGGCAGGGACGCGTCATCGTCTCGCCGGAGACTGTGATCGCGAGGCTCCACGCTGCCTCTGGCGACAAGGAGCTCAACGCTGGCCAGATGGCGGCCGCGACCATGGCGCTCACCTCCTCTGACCGCATCGTCGCCGTCCAGGGTGTCTCCGGCGCCGGCAAGTCGACGATGCTCGCAAGCGTCTCCCGCAACGTCGAGCAGGAAGGCGGCAAGGTTGTCGGCCTGGCGCTGATGAAGGCCACCTCCGACCGCCTTGGCGCGGAGGCTGGGATCGAGAGCCGCACCGTCTCCTCCTTCGTTCACAGCTACGCGCGTCACGCACTGGCAGGAAAAGGTGCTGGCTACGACGGCGCCCGCAACGAACTGGCCGGCACGACCATCATCCTCGACGAGGCTTCCATGGTCGGCTCGGACCAGATGAAGCACCTGGTCGGCATCGCAAACGCGCTTGGGGTCGATCGCTTCCTGATGATCGGCGACCGTCAGCAGATCACCGCGGTGGACGCCGGCAAGGCCTTCGCGCTCGCGCAGGCCGGCGGGATCACGATGGCACGCATGGACGAGAACCTGCGTCAGCGCACCGAGCAGCTGCGTACCGTCGCGGCGCTCACCAACCGCGGCGCGGTTCGCGAAGCCATGGCGATGCTCGGCAACAAGGTGACCGCCAATCCAGCGCATGTGAAGGCGGCGTCGGAACACTGGCTGGGCCTCACACCCGAGCAACGCGCCTCGACCGCGATGTTCTCATCAGGTCGAGTGGCGCGCGCTGAGCTCAACGTCCGCATTCAGGAAGGTCTCGCTGCCGAAGGCACGCTGAAGGGCGAGGGGGTGAAGATCGATGTCCTCGACAAGGTCAACCTGACCCGCGAGGAACTCCGCTACCCCCAAGCCTACCAGGCGAAGTTCGAGGCACGGCTCGTCGTCGATCTACGCTTCGCGATCCGGGAGCTTGGCCTGCCGCGAGGCACGTTCGACGTGATCGGGGTCACTGACAAAGGCCATGTGCAGGTCCAGATCGGCAACAAGGTAAAAACCTTCGACCCGCAGAAGATCTCGCCGCTCGATAAGACCGACGCGATGCAACTCGCCCAGCGTGAAGAGATCAAGCTCCACGAAGGCGACAAGATCAGATGGACGCAGAACGACAAGGATCGCGGTCTCAACAACAACGACATCGCGCGCGTGATGTCGGTCGATCCGTCAGGGATCAAAGTGGAGGCAAGCGACGGCCGTGTCCATGAACTGAAAGCCGGCGACCCGATGATGGAGCGCATCAGCCTCGCCTACGCGCTCAACATGCACGCCGCTCAAGGCATCACTGCCGACAACGCGATCGCGGTGATGAGCCACAAGGAGTCCAACCTTTCCAATCAGCGGCTCTTCAACGTGACCGTCACACGCGTCCGTGACGACATCCAGCTGTTCACCGACAATCGCGAGAAGCTGACCCAGGCGATCGAGCGCAACGAGGGTAACAAGACCTCCGCGCTCGAGACCACCGGCGAGTTGTCGATCGATCCAGGGCGAGGCTCCATCTCGGATAATGGCACATCGCCGGGTGCGACGGGGAGCCAGGCCGGGATGGATTCCTCGGGATCGTTCAATCCCTCGCTGCCGCCCGAACTCGATCGCGGCCCCGAGAAATTGGGCGGCGAGAAAGCGGGCTCGGTCGCCTCGCCGGCGATGAGCAGCACCACCACCGCTCCTGACTTCAAGAACGATCCCACTCTGTCGGCCGCGTCGCTCCGCATCGGTGTCGAGCCGCCCGCGATCGAGCTGCCCTTCCCCGAAAAAGACATCGGACTGGAGCTATGATCATGCCCACCGCACGACCTACCCTCGAGCAGGTGCTCGCTACCAAGCATTGGCACCCGTGCGACCTCAACACGCACACGCTTGCCGAGTGCAGCCGCCTCGCCAAACACGATCACGCGCTGGAATGGGGCGCTGAGACCCTGGCGATGGCTAGCATTTTTGCGCTGACCTACACCGTGCTTGCGCCGCTAACACGGGCGCTGCGCGCGCCCCGTCGAGCGGGCGGCGTGGCCGCATGATGTCCGAACGGCTCATCCGCGACGATCTCCAATCATCGTCGGCAACGCCTCACCGGCTCCGCACGATGCTGAGTTGGGGCTGCAAGATCATCCATGCACTCTTGCTAATGCTGGGCTTGTCTGGCGCCGTAACGCTCGGGATCGCAGGACTCAAAGAGCTGCAACCGGACGCGACCGGCACCCCCGTCACGGTGACGGAGTAGGCCGATGGGACCCGGTGATCGCGACTATATGCGCGCGGAGCCGACCGGGCGCACGGTGCGGCTCGCCACGGCGCCAGTGGACGCGATCGACGCAGTAACATCGCCGTCTGCAACCCTGCTGCAGGCGGGGCAGGAGCGCGGCTCCCAGTTTTCCGGTCCATCACGCCTCCGGCAGCGCCGAAGGCGCCTGTTGGGCCTCCTGTCGGCCCTCACGGGCCTGTTCACTCTCGCCTGGGCTGTCGGCTGCGCGATCGTCGGCGCTTCGCTCCAGACCGAAGGCGGCACCTTCACCACCCCGAAGCACGAAAGGACGTCCCGCCATGGGGATTAACTACCCGTTTCGCTTCCAGCGTGAACCCGAGCCGGCTCGAGCACGGCTAACCATCGCCTCGCCCGACACACTGCCAGCCGAAACGCTGCGGGCGGTGCGATTGGGCAACGGCGACCGGATCGTCGTGATCGGTGCCGGCGACACCTTCACCGCCATGGCGGACCAGACCCGCGACCTCATGATCGATCCAGCGCGGGGCAATTGGGACTTCTTCGCCGCTCACCCGAGCGACTACGCTCGTTCGTCCGCGGTCGAGGCGTTCATACCGATCGACCCACGTGACCGCGATGCAAGCTGGCTCTACGCGGGACGATACGTGCTCGCACGCGCCATCGAGCACGTCGGCCAGCAGCCAGGCGCCATGCTCTCGGGCGTCCGCGACCTCGTACGCGACCTTCCTCCCGACGCGCTCGCCGAGTTCGCCGGACACGGTACGATCTGTGGCCAAGGCGTGCGTTGGGCCGAGACGGTGCTCGCCGGCGTGAGAACGCCACTGCACCTGGTCGCAGACCACGATCCGCGTATGCCTAAGACTTCGATCGTTCGGTGGCTCGTCGGTCCTGCCTCGACCATCCTCTTCATCCACCGCGATCCCGACCGCGCCGACCACGAGCTGCAGGCCATCGTCGCATCGCTGCGCGACCATGCCATGCTCGGACGGATCGACGTCGAGATGGCCTTGGACGGCGCCCTACTCGACGTCGAAGGCGCCCCCCGATGAAAATCGAGGCTCACATCAACGAGCAGGCGCTCGAGCATGTCGATTTATTTCGGGAGGCAGCAGCGCTAATGCGCGGAGGTGTAGTCGATCTGAAACGATTGACTGGAACGTTGGCCTTCTATGGTGAGAATGGACCAGGCCCTTCGATCACGATTGCCGCGATAAGGCAAACGCTCGCTGACATCATTAAGGGTCAGGAGGAAGCCGCAGCGGAGTTCGACGGAGCCGCCGACCTTCTTGACGACCAAGTCACGCAGCAGATCGTCGACAGCTGTCATCAGGTCGAAGAACCGTCGCCCACCGTGATTGTTGTCAATCCGCAGCCTGAACCTGGCGCTCTTGAGGGGTTGATCGGGTTGCTGCTCGTCGCGGGCTGGATCGTTGCTCTCGTCCTGGGCACCTACCAGCTAAAGCAATGGCGCGAACGGGTCACTACCCCTTACGCCCACTTCGCGGAGAGCTACGATGGGGCTCGATGATCGCGCCTACATGCGCGAGCGCTATCGCAAGCGGCAGGGCCTGCCGCCCGAGCGTACGACATGGAACGACCGTAAAGCGCGACGTGAGCTCCAATCCAGCTCAATGTGGTTCGACAAGGGAAGAGGCGGACATCGTCTCCGGAGCGGCCGCTGGGGGTCTTCAAGAAAGGCGCGCGTCCTCGCCGGACTTGCCCTCGGAGGTCTTCTGATAGTGGCGGCTGCCACGCGTCTGAGCGCTCCGTTCTGGCTAGCCGAGCAGTTCACCGCGATCATCCTCGGGCAGAACCACGGCTTCCCCGCGTCCGGCACCGTCAGTGTACCCGCCAACATCGACATGAAGCGCGTCGTCGCCAAGCTGACCGTCCAGGGCGGCCTCGAGAACGCGATCGTCCAGATGATCGATGCAAAGACGGGTCGAAACGCCCTATCGCTCTATGTGCGCGCGCATGAGCGGGTAACGGTGCCCGCGCCCGTCGGCCGCTTTCACATGCGGCTCGTCCATGCACGCGAGTGGAGCGACGCCAAGACGCTCTTCGGAAAAGGCACGCTGCACGACGAGATCGACGGCGTGATGCGGTTCAGCCGCAAGGTCGGCCATGTCCTAGACCTTCGGCTTGGGCACGACAGCAACCTCGTCGTGCGACGCATCAACCTTCGGCCGGCGCCGCTCGCATGACGAAGCGACCCAAGATCACGCTCGCGGACCAGCAGCGGCCGTCAGAGCAGCACCGTTCACGCGCACCGTTCCCACCATGTCGCCAGCGCGCTCGCGCGTGGTTGCTGGCGACCCATGCGGCGAGGAGCAGATGAGCAACTGGAGTTTCGACGAAATGGGCGAGTTCGGGTCGGCAGCCGACGCGGACCGCTGGGCGAAGCGGCAAGGCCTCGCCCCACAAGACGTCCGGATCACCCGCAAGGGGGACGGCGTGGAGCTGGAGGTCCGACGCTCGGCCCTCGGCGATAGTGGCACCCGCCACGACGACCGGCGCGACGGACGTCGCAACGGCTTTTTCTGACAACCAACGAAGGGGTTACAACCGTGAAGACACGACATATCGCATCGATCGTCCTGGCGGGCCTGGCGTTCGCCTCACCTGCGGTCGCCAGCGCGGCGCCGGCCAGCCCGGTGCTGCTCGCAATGGCGAGCTTCGCCGGCGAGAGCGCCGGCAACGACGCCGAACGCCGCGCAGCGGAAAAGACGGCGCACTACCGCGCCCACGCCAATCACAAGGGCAACTGCAAGGACTGCGCTGACTGCGCCGATTGCGCGGACTGCGATGAAGCCGCCAAGAAGGTGAGCGCCAACGAGGAACGGGCCGGCATCTGCGACCCGACCAAGCATGCGAAGGCGGCGAAGGCCGGTGCCTAAGCGCGCCGCCCTCGCCATCGTGACGGCCGCGATCGCGGCCGTCACTCCTTCCACCCTGTTGGCGCAGAAGCTGGGGCAAGGCGGCACCGGCGTCGACGAGAAGACCGAGCTGCCCCGATGCGAGGTTCCTCTGGGCGTCGCCGCCTTGGTTGAGGAAAAGGCTGCGAGCCCGGCCGATAACCTCTCACCGCAGCTGCAGGCGCTGATGCGAATGGCTGAGATGCAGAATGGCGGTTCCACGGCCCGGGTCGATCCGCTGCCGCTCGTCAAGCTCATGATCGCCCGCTCAGGCTGCTTCCGCGTGGCGGATCGAGGGGAGGCCTTCAGCGCGCTCGAGCGCGAACGCGCTATCGCCGGCGGGGCCGCTGCCGCGCGGCCTGTCACCAAGGCGGATTACCTGCTGCAGGTCAACGTGGTCTATATTGACAGCAAGGCGCGCGAGAGTGGCGGCGGTGTCGGTGGCCTGTTCGGAGGCGCCGTCGGCCTCAAGTCCAAGACGATGGAGAGCCAGGTCCTGCTCACGCTCGTCGACGTCAACACCGGCATCCAGGAAGCGGTCGCCAGTGGCTCGGCACGCAAGAAGGACGTCGGTGTCGTGGGCGGAGGGCTGCTGCTCGGCCTCGGCGTCGGCGCTCTGGGCGGCACCTACGCCTCGACCGACATCGGCAAGATCACCAGCCTCGCGATGGTCGATGCCTTCCGCAAGCTGATGACCGATGCCAAGCCACGGCTCGAAGCGAAGCTGGTCCCGGCGAAACCGCCGGCGCTGGTTCCACCCGCAGCCGCGCCGATCCCGGCGCAGACAGTCCAGCCGCTACCAACGCAGGCTCAGACGGGAACGCCAAAACAATGATCCGAAAGCGATCGACACGATCCGCTGAGATCGCGTTGGCGGACGAGGTGATGCGCGATCCTGACTACGAGGGGCTACCGGACCGCGTCCGGTCAGCCCTCAAGAAGCATGTGCGCGGTCTCCGGGGCGAGAAGGAGACCGCGTTCATGCTCGATCGCGAGTTCGGGCCGGAGAACGACCGACATGTTCTGATCCACAATCTGCGCCTGCCTGACGGCCAGGGCGGGTTCGCCCAGTTCGATCACATCCTGCTGTCTCGCTTCTCGCGAACCGCCGCGATCTTCGAGTCCAAGAATTATGCGGGCACCATCTCGAAGAACGCACATGGCGAGTGGATGGTCTGGTATCGGGGGCAGCAACGACCTCAGAACATCCCCAGTCCGGTCGCTCAGGTACGGCGCCAGAGAGACATCCTCGCCGCGTGGCTGAAGCGTAAGGGCCACACCAAGGCGTTCGAGCGCATCGGCGTGTTCGTATCCGTGCCAGCTACAAACAACATTGACCGCTCAAAGGTCGGCAACGACGAACCGATTTACAAATGCGACAACCTCGTCGCGGGATGGATGCCGTTTGGGGGAACGAGCCCCTTGTCGCGTCTTTTCTCGACAGGCGTAAGCGGCCTGCAGATGCTGGCGATCGCCGACCAGCTGATCGCAGACCATGTCGAGGAAGAAGACATCTACGTGCGGCTCGGGATCCATCCTGGGCCTGACGGAATGACGGTCGAGCCGGACACCAGCCAAGCTGACGACCCGGAGCCAGAGCCGATCGTCGACGCGCCTGAAGAGCCTGCGCCAGAGCCAATGGTCGCGATCGGCCAACCCGCGACACCGCCACCCGAGCCGGTGATCGCTGATGCGGTGCCCCCCTCGCCGAAACCTCGAAAGGCAGGAGCGCAGATCGAGGTCTGCGCCGGCATCATGGAACGCACGCTGCCAGACGGTCGCATCGCGTTCCGAGCGGCGAAGGACGATCACATCGGCCGGGAGGCGCTAACCGCGCTTTGCAAGGGCAGGGCGGTGTGGAACCCGATGTTCGCGAACTGGGTGTGCCCGCCGGAGATCGCGACCGAGATCCGCGCCGCCCTCCCGAACGCTGTGCAGTTGGCGCAGCTGCCATGAACATGATCAGCCTGCCCCGGCCGACCTGCCCGTACTGCGATGCGACGATGCGACGCTGGCCGCTCGGGCAGGCGGTCCTAGCCTGCGATACATGCAGACGGCCGATCGTGCGCTACCTGGCTCAGCCTAGCTCGCGCATCTTTCGCCTCCGGCCTGTCTACACCGTGATCTACGCTGCCGCGTTCGTTGTCCTCCTGATCACGTTGGCCATGGTCGCCTTCAACCCCGTCGAGACGCGACACATCATCCCGGCGATCGCCATTCCGATCGCCATGTTCGGGGCCTGCGACATCGCGGACGGTTGGTTGTCGTGGCGGACGTCGATCGATCGGGGCTGGCGAACGCTACGCCGTGGAAAGGCGGCGCGGGCGATCGGCCTAGCGCGCGGCCTCTTCGGCCTCGCCGGCGTAGCCGTCGCGATCATTGGGCTGCTCGCTTACGACGAGATGGCAGGAAGCCCGCGTCCGAGGACGACATCTCCGAAGATCGCGGCAGGGCGCTTGTGATCCCCTTCTGCCTCATCCTTGGCGATAGCACCGGCGTCGGCACCGCGGGGGCGCTCGCGCGCGAAGGTGTCCGATGCGAGATCCACGCGCACGTCGGCGCACGCTCGAGCGGTGTGCTGGAGGAATGGCAGGGCCGCATTACCCCCGCCGTCGCCCTGATCGCGTTGGGCTCGAACGATGTCGGAGATCCACGCCTGGAACGCCGATTGGTCGCCTTGCGCGCGATAACCCGGGCGCCACGCGTGACGTGGCTCGCACCCTACAACCGCACTGCAGCCCTGATCGTGACGAAGGTGGCGCATCGCTTCGGGGACAAGGTCATCCCACTCGCCCAGCTACCCACACGAGATGGGGTGCATCCAACCAGCTACCGGCCGATCGCAGGTCTGCTCGGATGGAAACTTCTTTCCGAAATCCGGAAGGATGTTTCCGCCGAACCTCCGGGAGCATGGCCGCCAGAGGCCTCCAGTGTTCCTGTCAGACGGGCAGTCGTCCTGCAGATGCAGTAGCGAGGGATAGACCGCGCGGCGCTGCGGTCGGGCTCAATCCGCCTTTTCGCTGGCAGCGGCTTTGCGGCGACCACGCTTAGGCGCGGGCTGCTCCGCCTCCGCAGGCGCCGGTGCAGCCGGCGCGTCCTTCGGCTTCCGGCCGAGACCGATCTTCTTGGCCATCGACCGGCGCGCCTCGCTGTATTCGGGTGCGACCATCGGGTAGTCGGCCTTGAGACCGTATCGCTGACGATACTGATTCGGGGTCAGGCCATGACCGGACAGGTGCCGCCGCAGCGACTTATAAGGCTTGCCATCGATCAGGCTGATGATGGCGTCGGGTCGGGCAAGAGACTTCCTGACGGAAACCGCAGGCGTGAACACCTCCGCCGGCTCTGTCGGCTCGCTGGCCGGGCTTTCGAGCGCGGTCACCGCCTCGTGCATCGACTGGAGGAACGCAGGCACCTGGCTCTGGTCGGCCCGCGTGTTCGGGTTGGACAGCCAGGCGATCGTCAGCTCGGTCGCGAGCTCGACGACGTTGTTCTGATCGCTCATTCGATCCTCGTCCAATCCAGTTAAGCGGAGCTACCCCGGTAGCGTCGAAGCCCGGTTATACCGAACATCGACGGTGCTTCCAGCGGCAACGGTCCAACGGATGATCAGGTCCGGAACAGTAGACGGCCGATGCGCTGGCTTCGCTAGTAACCGCCGATCACAGTCGCAAAAAGCTTCGTTAGTATGCAAGGCTAACAGTATGGGCTCGACACTAGATCCTATACAACGGCGCTAGATACCTCGACCTCGCCGTGCGGAGTTCAAACGATGGACAACATATTCTTTGTATCGCTGGTCGTTGTCACCTTCAGTTTAGGGGCTTGGTCCGCTGGGATATACCGGCAAGAACCGGCGATGATCACCGGCGGGATCGGTATTATTGGAATGCTGGTGTCTGCTCGCCTGACTCGAACGGGCAAATTTGTAGACGGTCGTGTCCGCGGAAGGGCCGAGACATGGACAGGGTGCTCGCTGGGGCCATTCTCCTGATCGTAGGCGGATCAGTTGGATGGTGGTTGGGCGCCTTCTGGAAAGAGCCGGCTATGGTGTTCATGGCGTGCGGCACCATGATCCTGATCAAGTGCATGTTGGCATAGCAGCCCTGCACGCGCCTCAGCGTGCCACGATCGAGGCACAAACATCCACCACAACAGCGCCATGAGCTTCCGAGCGGATGAAGGCCGGTGGACAGCGGCATCGCCGGCTATCATGATGCAGCGCTGATAGGAGAAGCCTGCATGGGCGAGGGCGCGACGTTTATCCGGCGTGAGGGTGTGAAGCAGGAGTGCATCGCGCTTCAGATGGAAGGCGACGACGAGGCGCGCTTGCTTCTCTACGCTCAGGGCTTGGTCAATCAGGCGATCGCGGACCTCCTTGAGGATCCTGAGCAAATGCGGAAACTGGTCGAGATCGCGCGATTTAGGCCGACGCTCCGTTTGGTTCATAACAGTGAGCCCGAAGCAGGATAGGTTTTGGCGGCCTAATCGGTAATCCTTTCCGGATACTCTGCCAGCGATGAAGCTATCGGCTTGTCTCTGAATGACTGCCATAGCTCGTGCCGATGCTAAGCGAGGAAACTAAATCAGAATGTCTTTCCCGCTCTCTCCTCAGTCAATCGATGCCGTTGCGGAGGTAATCAGTGGCGGGGCTGGTAATAGCGCGATGCCTCCAATTGGCATTTACCGCTCCGGCCCGCGAATTGAGAAGTTTATGAGGACTTGTAACGTCGAGTTCCAGCTTACTGGCTCGCGCGTCCCAAGCCTGGTCGACTGCTTAATCGGACTCAACCGTGCTGACAGCTTTGAGGCATTGGTGCGTGTCATCGAGGCTGCAGCCGATCCACGGGACTTCATAGCAGAGCCAGAACGACTGTCGACTGTTCTTGATTACCTCAATGGAGCTCTCGCCTTCGATGGTTTTGAGCTGCAGCGCCAAGGCTTGGCAGTGCGCCTTGTGGCGGTCGGCCAGGCCAGCCCGGTTCTTGAAAGGCTGGGCGGTGTAGTCGACACAATCAGTTTCGATACAGTGCGCCGTGATATCGATCGTGCTCTCGTAAGTGTGAACCAAGATCCGGAAGATGCTGTAACAGCAGCGTGCGCAGCAGTCGAAAGCGTGTGCCGATCGATCCTGATTGAACTTGGAGAAAGCCTACCCGCAAAAAAGGATATTCAAGGGCTCTACAATGCTGTGAAAAAGCCACTAGCCTTAGATGCTGGTCGAGCTGATATAGACAGTCAGATCGAGTCCGACGTTCGCATGATACTTGGCGGACTGTCCACAGTCGTTAGCGGTATTGGTGCGCTACGCACCCATGCTGGTGATGCACATGGGCGCGAGCGCGGTTTTGTGCGGATCGATGCGCGTATCGCCAGCTTGGCGCTTCATTCAGCTAGCACAGTCTCTCTTTTCTTGATCGAGACCTGGCAGCGTAAATTTCCGGACCGGGCTCTTCATCTGCATTGACCTATGCCGCCGCGTGCAGCCTTAACAAGCCTGATCTGAGGATATTCTGATGGCGCTAAGTGCAAACGTGAAAGGCCATCTATCGTGGCTTGCTGCTCGCGCTGTTAAGCTGGCTGGATTTCTCGTTGTGCCAGAGCTCTACTTTCTTGGTAGAAGCTATCATGCTGAGCTTCTTGCCCGTCTCCGTCTTGATGTCGGCCTTTACCCAAAGAACATCGAGGTCTTCATCTATGATGGGGCAGGTGTAGCCGGCGCGGAATGGTCGACAGGGATCGTAAGTGGCTTTGGCTTCATCGCCGGACTTCTGGTCATCCCCTTTGTTGTTGCTGACGTGACCCCCGTTTCTTCATCCACCTGGAACTAGAGACCGGCCCTCTAAGGGACGGACGGAATGAAGCGGCAGCAGTTTTCGGAAGAGCAGATCATCGGCATCCTGAAGGAGGCCGAGGCAGGTGCGGTGGTGACGGAGCTGTGCCGCAAGCACGGCATGTCGAGCGCCACCTACTATGCGTGGAAGGCGAAGTTTGGCGGTCTGGAGGTGTCCGACGCGAAGCGTCTGCGGTCGCTCGAGGAAGAGAACGCACGGCTCAAGCGCCTGCTCGCCGACACGATGCTCGACAACGCCGGTCTGAAGGACCTGCTGTCAAAAAAATGGTAGCGCCCGCCGCGAAGCGGCAAGCAGTCGCGCATCTCCAGGCGACGCTGGGGATGAGCGAGCGGCGGGCGTGTGCTGTCGTCGGAGCTGATCGCACGAGCATGCGATATCGCTCGTGCCGAGCGGATGATGGCGACCTGCGGTCGAGGTTATGTGAGCTGGCGCAGCAGCGCCGGCGGTTCGGCTATCGACGTCTACACATCCTGCTTCGCCGTGACGGTATCACGATCAACCGCAAGAAGACCCAGCGGCTCTACCGTGAGGAGGGTTTGACGGTCAGGCGCCGGAAGGGACGAAGGCGCGCCGTTGGTGCGCGGGCACCTGCACCGGTGCTGGCGCTTCCCAACCAGCGCTGGAGCCTGGACTTCGTCCACGACCAGCTCGTCACCGGCCGACGGTTCCGCGTGCTCAACATCGTCGACGACGTGACGCGCGAATGCCTCCGGGCGGTGGTGGACACGTCGATCTCGGGTAGGCGGGTCGTGCGCGAGCTGGCCGATCTGATCGCCGAACGGGGCTCACCGAAGATGATCGTGAGCGACAACGTCCTATGTCTGGAAGCAGCGGCGGGTTTTGGCCAGCAGATATCCATGCGCCGACAACCATCGGCGCGGCATGCAATCTGAGCCAGATGGCTTCCACCGTCAACGGGATCGCTCCCTGCCATAGCAAACACAGGATCCAGCGGCGCCGGGGCGGCCGTGGTCCTCACCATCCTTAAAACGAGATACGCACCCAGGTGGAAGGCCCGAACATTATCTACAGGGTCGCTCGACGAGCGCCCTCACGGCACTTGCAGAGAGGGGTCCTTCCACCTGGCATCCGACCGTTCGAGGAACGGCCGGTACTCTGTCCCCGTCTTGACGACGGCGTGAGCCACGCGCGCCATCTTGGCGGTGAGCGCCGTCATCGCCTTGCGGCGACGGTCGGCATCGTCCGCGTGCCCGGCGGTGTACCGTCCGAGCTTGTCACGGAAACTGTTGTCGCGCTGACGCGCGGCGACCTGGGCAGCCATCCAGAAGGTGCGGCGCAGACGCGCGTTGCCGTACTTGGACAGCTTGGTGCGGCCACGAAACGTGCCTGACTGGCACGTTGCGAGATCGAGGCCGCAGAACTTCAGGAACTGTCGATGATGGTTGAAGCGACGCAAATCACCGGCCTCGGCCAGAATGGTCAGCGCGTTAATCGGACCAATGCCCGGAATGTTGCGCAGCAGCTTATAATCAACATGCTCGGCCAGCCTGTCATGGGCAAGCCGCTCTATCTCGTCACGCTGGTGGATGAGGCTGCGTCCCTGCGCGATGACCATGCGGAACATGGTAATTGCTGCCGAATCCTCCGGGACCGGCAGAGCCACCGAAGCGCAGGCCGTTTCGTATATGTCATTGACAAGACGGGCCTTGGAAACCTTGCGGCCGATGAGAGGCCAGGCAGCTGCCGAGAATGCCCCAGCGTCGAGCGCGGTGATGCTGGCAGGAGTGGGGAACCGCTCGATGAGCGCGAGAAACCAGTCGGACCGGCTGTTGCCTGCGAAGCGGGCGATCTCGGGGAAGTACAGCGGCAGGTAGTGGGTCAGGATGCGGTGCCAGGTCTGCGTCTTCATCCTAGAGATCGTTTCGTGGGTCTTCGAGAGTTCCTGCAGGTCATTGATGCCCGCGGCGAGAGGATCGACGTAGCGCTGCGTCGCACCGATCCGCAGCATGTGCAGGATGACCTGCGCGTCCTTGGGGTCGTTCTTGTCCCAGCCATTGTGCAGCGCCTCGCGCGTTCTGGCGAGCGCGACCGACGAGATGAGGCGCAGCTCGAACCCTGCCGTCAGCAGCCGATGTGCCAGCGTGCGATGGTAATTACCCGTCGCCTCGAACCCGACAATGATAGGGCGCCCGATGGCAGCGAGTTTTTCGGCGAAGCCGTCATAGTCCTGCCTGGTTGCCATGACGGTCATCCGCCGGCGCCGGCCGCCTTCCGGTCGCTCGATGAGAACCTCCTGCCGGCTCTTGGACATATCGATAGCTACCAGCACGGCGCCGGCAGGCGTAGAGGTGAGCTTGGTCATGGTCGGTCAGCCTCCAAAGTGTTGTCTCGACAACCTCACTTTAGATACCTGCTGACCGGTCATGGCTTGCCCTGATGAAGCCTGCGGCCGCTACGCGGCCTTGTCTTCATCAGGGCCATAGCGGCTCCCAAACCAGCGCTTCCCAATGTGCTACGGAACTGAGCTCACCTCGAATGCGGTGCTCGCCTGGTCCGGCGACGTGGGCGTCGAGTGGCATTACATTGCCCCTGGCAAGCCGACCCAGAACGGGTTCGTCGAAAGCTTCAACGGTCGCATGCGCGACGAGCTGCTCAACGAGACGCTGTTCTTTACCATCGGCCAGGCCCGCTCGATCCTCGCGCGCTGGGTCGACGACTACAACACCGAGCGGCCGCACTCGTCGCTCGGCTACGCTACCCCGGTCGCATTCGCTGCCGGGCTTGAACAGCAACGGGCGGGGTTAACCCCGCCCGTTGCTTCACCCGCGCTCATGCGCGACAACACCGGTCGGTCTCTGGTTGCCGCTGGATGAAAGACTGGGGTCACGTCATTGCGGGTGTTGCTACGGCATTCTGGAGTCCAGGAGAGCGGGGGACCGCGGTCGCACAGTCTAAGTCCCTTTTTACAAAAATAAAAGACAAGCTTGGATGGCTTGCCTATTTAGCAGTTGGCATTTTTATTCCGCTGTCGTTGCTGCTGAGTGCGAAGGCGGCAATAATTCTACTCACACCTGGCTTGAAGCAGGCCGAGATCTTCGCAGACAAAGCGAACGTAGCGGCAGCCCAATGCGGTCGCGCGCAACAAGATTCTCGCTGCGTTCGTATCTTTATAACGCCGGAGCGATATCGGCAGGGTATTATCGTAGCCACAACGGAGGCGCGGATCGCGCTGGCGATCGGGGGCGGGGCCGTAAGAACGATAAAGGTTGACGATATCATTGGCGTCTCCCCAGTGCCCGCACCAAAATACCTGGGAAAGTCCGCCGAGCAACTCGCAAAAGAACGGTACATCCAGCGGTGTGGAAAGCCATCTTCCAAGACTTCAGACGTAATGCTGGGAGTTCCGCGTCTCGTCGACGCATGCGTACAGGCAGCAAAGCGGCGAGCGTCACGCGTACGTGCTCCAGCAAGCCCGAGTGCGGCACCCTTACTGCGCGAAGCAGAGGGACAAAGGTAGCGGCAAAGGATATTCGATTCAGCGCTTGAGAGACCGTTGGTCGCTATTTGATGCGCCAGGCCTATATACCCACTGACATGAGTTGCGATGGGTAAGGAGCAACTAGGTCAGTCAATTCGGACCAAGGCGCCTCCAACCAAGCTTTGTAGTGCTCATCATGCAATATAACCGGCATCGCTTTCGGATGGATCGGCGCCACAATTGCGTTCGGTTCCGTGGTGAGGAAACCGTAGGCGTTGCCGCGCTCAGTCGGTCGCCAGATGCCGGCGAAGGCGAAGATCGGGCGGCTTGGTACATCAAACCAGTGCAACGGCTTCTTGCCGTCCTCCCCCGGCGCGAGCCCGTACTCGGAGAATGACGTTACAGGCACGAGGCAGCGCCGAGCAGGCGTGGTCAACATCGATCGCCAGAAGCTGGAGCTAAGATTGCGCACGTTGGTCACGTACTTGGTCAGCTTCACCGCTGGATCGCGCTTGCTGGGCACTTGCGTCGGGACGCCCCACTCCATGCGCTCGAGCCGGCGATCGTCGCCGTCCTTCACGATCACCGCGCCATAGAAGGGCGTTTTCTTCCCCGTTGGGAAGATGTCGCCAGCCGGGAAGGTCTCGTCCGGCTCGTAGGGCGGGCGGATGCCGAAGGTCGCCATCACCTCGGCCTGCTTGGCCGTGAGCCGATACCGATTGCACATCCGCGCCTCCTGTCGGCGCCGGCGAGTCAACTCGCCGGCGCACATGCCTCAGAGCTTGTCCTTCAGGCCCTTGGCAGCCGTGAACGCGACCTTTTTCGACGCGGCGATCGTCATGCTCTCGCCGGTCGACGGGTTGCGGCCCTCGCGCTCCGGGCGGTCTTTGACGGTGAACTTGCCGAAGCCATTAATCGAGACCTCTTCGCCCTTCGCGGCCGCGGCCGCAATCTGGTCGAACACCGCGTTGATCGTCTTCTTAGCATCGGCCTCGCTCGTACCCGTCGCAGCTGCGACGCCCTTGGCCAGCTCACCAACGTTCATGCTAGTCATACTCCCTCTGAAAGCGTGGGGACCTTACCGATGGCGAGCGACGACACAACGACTGTGCTGGACGAGGCGAGCACCAGCGCCGTCAAACTGATGCTGTCGAAGCTCGACGATCACGACGTCAGCGTCGTTTTCGAGACGGTCGGAGGCGTCGGTCCGATCGGCGACCTGGCCGCGGAGGCGATGAAGGATCGTAACATCGATCTGTAATCGCCAGCTTATCCGCAGAGGCAGGGGAGGAACCGGGCGCCACGACGGAGGGTCAGGATGGTAGATCGACGTAAGCGGCCGCAGGGCGGAGCCGAGGTCCTCGTCTTCCTTGATCGTCACCGCCTTGCTCACACCCCAGACCACTATGCCTTCGCCCACGAGTATCTGAACGGCGAGGACACGCAGCTGCGGGAACGCGTCGACGGTGCGATCGACGGCGGTCTGCGCCTGACCGAAGAGCAGGTGCTGCAGCTACGGCCTGCCGCGCCCGCGAACGTGGCGCCCGAGCTCGATCACATCACTCTGCGGGTCATGGACGTCGTCGGAGATGCGATGACGATCACGACCGATCTCAGCCGCGAACTGGTCACCGCGTCCGCGGCGCTGCTGGATGAACCAGGAGCGACGGTCGGCCCGCTGCTCGCGACCATGCTCCGCCGGGCAGAGAGCGCAGAGGCAAGTTTCGCGCAGGCTGCGGCCCGCGCGCGCCAGATCCGAGCCGAGCTGGCGGCTCTGCAGGCAGCAGGGCAGCACGACCCACTGACGGGCCTGACAAACAAGAAGGGCTTCGAGGACCGCCTTGCCGACAACCTACGAGATCCAGTCTGCGTCGCCCTCGTCGATGTCGATGGCCTTCGCGGCATCAACGAGAGCCACTCGCCAGCAGTCGGTGACCGCCTTCTGAAGGTGGTGGCGCGCGCGCTCGCCGATCATTGCCGCAGCCACCTCGTTAGCCGCTGGGAGGGCGGCACCTTTGCGCTGCTCATCGAGGGAATGGACCTGAGCGCCGCTGGCGAGATGGTTACCGAGGCATGCGAGGCGATCGGAGCACGCGAGATGAAGGTGCGCGAGAGCGATGAGCCACTTGGCCGCATCTCGCTCTCTGCCGGCGTTGCAGCGAGCCGCAGCCGTCCGCCGCAAGAGCTGGTGGAAGCAGCCCAGGCGCAACTCCGGCGAGCCAAGCAGCCCGGTGCCGGTCCGGTCGCGATCGAGAGCAGGATGGTCGGGGTATCTGCGACGAGCTGACGCGGGACAGCCGGAAATCGGGTTGACGGATGGAGCCCCTTAACGGAACATAAAGGGAACAAGTAGAGTCTAGTCCCTTATGTCCGCCGCCCTTGATTCCCTGCCGACCAGCATAGCGCATCTGCGGACGATCGCTACGCCTGCCGCTGACTATCGCGTCATGCCCTTCGGCGTGGACGCGCTCGACAGTCAGCTCGGGGCAGGGGGCTTGCGCACTGGCGCGCTGCACGAGGCGACGTCGCGAAGCCCCGCGCTGGTCGACGATGCGGCCACGACGCTCTTCCTCGCCGGCATCGCCGCGCGCGAGGCGGCAGGGGCGGGCGGCCCGGTGCTATGGGCCAGCTGCAGGGCGGACCTCTACGCTCCGGCGCTCGAGCAAGCGGGCCTGCCTTCCGCCAACGTCATCTACGCGCAGCCGCGCGACGATGCCGCGCTGTTGGCCGTAGTCGAGGATGCGGTGCGAGACGGCACGCCCGCTGCGATCGTGGCGGAGGCGAGCAAGGTCTCGATGGTGGCAACGCGGCGCCTGCAGCTGGTTGCGGCTGACGCCGACGTGCCGGTGCTGCTGCTGCGCCGCGCGCGCGGCCTCAACCAGGACGTGTTCGCCGAGCCGTCCGCCGCTTGGACGCGCTGGCGGATCGGCGCCGCGCCGTCCGAGCGGTTGGGTGTCGCGGGTGTGGGAAGAGCGAGATGGGCGGTGGAGTGCGTCCGACAGCGTGGGGGTGAGGGCTTCTCCCTGATTGTGGAGGGCAGCGATGAGACGGGTCGTCTCGCTGTTCCTGCCGAGCTTGGCCGTGGAGCGGCTGAGACGGCTGGAACGGTCCGCTTCGCGGCAGCCTGAAAGGCCTGTCCTTGAGCTGCCGGTAGACGACGACCCCGGCGCCTGTTCGGTGCCGCGGGGCGGAGGATGGCGACCAGGTGCGCGGTGGGCGCGGGAAGGCATGCCGTCGCGCGGCGACGTCGAGGCGCAGATCGCCGCACTGCCGACCCACGCGCAGCCACCTATGCGCGAGCTCGGCCGGCGCTCGGAAACAGCTAGCCACCCCTACAAGGCGGCGACGCCGGCACCGCGCATCAGCGTGCCGGCGGCCAAGCCGCTCGAGCACGCGCCGCTCGCGCTGATTGGCAAGGTCGGCCGACGCGAGGAGGTGGTCGCTGCCTGTGACGGTGCGCGCGCGCTCGGCGTGCATCCCGGCATGGCGGCGACCCACGCGCGCGCGCTCGTTTCCGACCTCGACTTCCGCCCTGCCGAGCCGGAGGCCGATGCGGCACTGCTCGACCGCCTTGCGCTCCTCGCCGTGCGCCGCTGGTCGCCGATCGCCGCGGTTACCCCAAGCGATGGTCTATGGATCGATCTTGCAGGCTGCGAGCACCTGCATGGCGGCGAGGAGCGCTTCTGCCGGCGTCTGATCGCCTTCTGCAAGCGGGCAGGCTTCACGGCACGTGTAGCGGTCGCAGACACACCGGGCGCGGCGCACGCGCTCGCGCGCTACGGCCGCGGCGACCTCATCCGCGCCGAACCGGGTGCAACCGCCAGCGCACTCGCGCCGCTGCCAATCGTGGCGCTGCGGCTTGCTCCGAGCGCGCTCAGCGCCGCGCGGCGCTTCGGCTTCGAGACCGTCGCGGACCTCCTGCCGGTCGCGCGAGGGCCGCTCGCGCGCCGTCTCGGCCTGCCGGCGATCACGCGGCTCGACCAGGCGCTGGGAGCGGTCGCGGAGCCGATCACCCCGCGTGAAGACGCCGAGGTGCCGCTCGTCGAGCGCCGGCTGCTCGAGCCGATCGGCACGGCCGAGGCAATCGAGCAGGTCATGGGCGACCTGCTGCGCGATCTCGCCGGCGTGCTGCAGGAGCGCGGGCTCGGCGCGCGCGCGCTGCGGCTCACCGGCCTGCGCGTCGACGGCACCGAGCAGGTTGTCGCCGTCGGCACGTCTCGGCCAACGCGCGAGGTGCCGCACCTGCTGCGGCTGCTGAAGCTCAAGATCGAGCGGATCGACCCGGGCATGGGGCTCGAACAGTTCTGGCTCGTCGCCCCGTACACCGAGCCGCTCGATGCGGTCGACCTCGGCGCGGTGCTCGCCGGCGAGACGTTGGTGCGCGATCCCGCCCGCCTCGTCGACGTCATCGCCGGCAGGATTGGCCCACGCGCCGTCTTTCGTGTCGCCCCCGTCGAGAGCCATGTGCCGGAGCGAGCCGTCGCCCGCTCCGACCCGAACGAAACGCCTGGACCCTGGCCAAAGTGGCCGCGGCCGATCCGGCTGTTTGCACGGCCGGAGCCGCTCGCGCGCGTCATGGCGCTGATGCCCGACCAGCCACCGCGCCGCTTCGAGTGGCGCGGCAAGACGTACAAGATTGTCGCCGGCGACGGGCCTGAGCGTGTCCATGGCGAGTGGTGGCGCCGTGATGCCGAGGTGTGGGCGGTACGCGACTATTACCGCGTCGAGGACCAGGAGGGCGGGCGCTACTGGGTGTTCCGCCGCGGCGACGGCTTCGAGGAGGATACCGGCGACCTCAGCTGGTGGATGCACGGGGTCTTCGGATGACCCACTATGTCGAGCTGCAGGTGCTCACGCACTTCTCGCTGCTGCGCGGTGCGTCCAGCCCTGAGGAGCTGTTCGCGGCCGCGGCGCTGCTCGGCTATCCCGCGATCGGGGTCAGCGACATCGGCACGGTCGGGGGCGTCGTGCGCGCCTGGGAAGCGCAGAAGGCCACCGGCGTGCGCTCGATCGCGGGCACGCGCGTGGATCTCTCGTGCGGCCGTCGCCTGCTGCTCTACCCAACCGATCGTCCCGCCTGGTCGCGGATCACGCGTCTGCTCACCGTCGGCAAGAAGCGGGCGGGGAAGGGCGCATGCCTGCTCCACTGGCACGACCTCGAGCCATGGTCCGAGGGCGTCATCGCCATCCTGCTGCCGCATGAGGCAGACGAGGAGAACCTGGCGGCGCTGAAGGACCTAAAGGCAGTCTATGGGCGTCGCGGCTACATGGCGCTCTATCAGCGGCGCCGGCCGGGCGACGCGGTCCGCATAGACGCGCTCGCGCGGCAAGCAGGCGGCGCCGGCGTGCGCGCCGTGGTCACCGGCGACGTGCTCTACCATGCGCCCGAGGCGCGGCTGCTGCAGGACGTCGTCACGGCGGTGCGGGAGAAATGTACCGTCGACGAGCTCGGCTACCGCCGCGAGGTGAACGCCGACCGCGCGCTGAAATCGCCGGACGAGATGGTCCGACGGTTCCGGGCCTACCCCGACGCGCTGCAGGCGAGCGTCGACATCGCCAAGCTCTGCACCTTCGACCTGGGCGAGCTGGCGTACCAATACCCGCACGAGCGTCTGATTGAGGGGCTGACCGCGCAGGAGGCGTTGCAGAAGCTGGCGACCGAGGCGGTCGAGCGCATGTTCGACGGCAACGTGCCGGAGGCCTACACCACGCAGATCGCGCATGAGATGCGGCTGATTGGCGAGCTCGGCTACGCACCCTACTTCCTCACCGTCTACGCGATTGTGCGCGAGGCGCGCCGACGCGGGATCCTCTGCCAGGGCCGCGGCTCGGCCGCGAACAGCTGCGTGTGCTTCGTGCTCGGCGTCACCTCGATCGACCCGATCAAGCACGAGCTGCTCTTCGAGCGCTTCGTGTCGGGCGAGCGCCGCGAGCCGCCCGACATCGACGTCGACTTCGAGCATGAGCGCCGCGAGGAGATCATCCAGTGGATCTACGAGACCTACGGACGTGACCGCGCCGCGTTGACCGCGGTGGTGACCCGCTACCGCGCGCGCGGCGCGGTGCGCGACGTCGGCAAGGCGCTTGGGCTCCCTGAGGACCTGACTTCCTCGCTGGCAGGACTCGTCTGGGGCTGGTCGGCCGAGGGCGTCGGCGAGAAGCAGGTCGAGGAGCTGAACCTCGACATTGCCGATCGTCGACTGCGCCTGACGCTCGACCTCGCGCGCAAGCTCATCGGCGTGCCGCGGCACATGTCGCAGCACCCGGGCGGCTTCGTGCTGACGCACGACCGTCTCGACGACCTGGTGCCCATCGAACCGGCGGCGATGGAAGACCGCCAGATCATCGAGTGGGACAAGGACGACATCGACTCGCTCAAGTTCATGAAGGTCGACGTCCTCGGATTGGGCATGCTTGGCTGCATGAACCGCGCCTTCAATCTGCTCGAGCAGGACAAGGGCATCCGCGTCGGGCTGGCCGACCTGCAGGACGACGATCCCGACGTCTACGCCATGATCCAGAAGGCCGACACGCTCGGCACCTTTCAGATCGAGAGCCGCGCGCAGATGAGCATGCTGCCGCGCATGAAGCCGCGGCGCTTCTACGATCTCGTCATCCAGGTCGCGATTGTGCGGCCGGGTCCGATCCAGGGCGACATGGTCCACCCGTACCTGCGCCGACGCGAGGGTCTCGAGCGGCCGGAGTACCCGCGCCCGGAGCTGCGCGCGGTGCTCGAGAAGACGCTCGGCGTGCCGCTCTTCCAGGAGCAGGCCATGAAGGTCGCGATTGTCGGGGCCGGCTTCACACCCGCCGAGGCGGATAAGCTGCGTCGCGCCATGGCCACCTTCAAATTCACCGGAGGGGTCAGCCACTTCAGCGAAAAGCTGATCGAGGGCATGGTTGCGCGCGGCTACCCGCGCGAGTTCGCCGAGCGCACCTTCCGCCAGCTCGAGGGCTTCGGCTCCTACGGCTTCCCCGAGAGCCACGCCGCCAGCTTCGCCAAGATCTCCTACGCGAGCAGCTGGATGAAGCACCATCATCCCGACGTGTTCTGCGCCGCATTGATGAACGCGCAGCCAATGGGCTTCTACGCGCCCGCGCAGATCGTCCGCGACGCGCGCGAACACGGGGTCGAGGTTCGTCCACCCTGCGTCAACGCGAGCCGCTGGGACTGCACGCTAGAGCCGACGCGCGGACGCTACCTGGCCGTGCGGCTCGGCCTCAGGCAGATCCGCGGCCTGTCGAACGCGGATGGTGCCAAGATCGTCGCGGCGCGCAGCACCACCGCCTACGAGAGCGTCGAGGACGTGTGGCGCCGCTCCGGCGCGCAGCGCGCCGCGATCGAGAAGCTCGCAGATGGCGATGCCTTCCACAGCTTCGGCGCCGATCGCCGGCAGGGCCTCTGGAAGGTGAGGGGGCTCGGCAAGGCGCCGTTGCCGCTGTTCGCCGCGGCTGATCGCGCGGCCGAGACGCAGAGTGCGGAGGGGATCGAGCCCGAGGTGCAGCTCCGCTCGCTCACCGACGGCCGAGAGGTGATCGAGGATTACCGCAACCTGCAGCTGTCGCTCCGCGCGCATCCGCTGTCGTTCGTGCGCGACGAGCTGACCCGTCGCGGCGTGACGCGCTGCGCGGATCTCGCCAGCGTGCGCGACGGTCGCCACGTCGAGGTCGCCGGCATCATCCTGGTCCGTCAGAAGCCCGGATCGGCGAAGGGTGTGCTGTTCATCACGATCGAGGACGAAACCGGCATCGCCAACGGCATCCTCTGGCCCGACCGCTTTGAGGCGCAGCGCCGCACCGTGATGTCGGCTTCCATGGTCGGTCTGAAGGGCCGAGTGCAGAAGGAAGGCGAGGTCATCCACGTCATCTGCGACCGCATCGTCGATCATGGCGACCTGCTTCACCGCGTCGGCGACATGTCGTTCCCGCATCGCACCGGCCGCGGCGACGCCGCCCAGCACCCCGGCTCGCCCGACCGCGGTGACAAGGAGTGGAGCCCGGAGCCGCGCAACTGCTACTGGCCGCCCCACGCCGATGGCATGGATCCTGAGGACGTCGTGCGCTTCAAATCGCACGACTTCCACTGATCCGTGGTCCCGCTGCCGCGGCACCAGCGCGTCGTTATCGCTCTTTCGGTGCACATCCTACGATCAACGCTGACGCAATGCTCCGAACGACGCGTGGACGGCGTAGAGGTCCGACTCGCCTTGCGCTGTCTTCTCCCGCATTGCCCAGAACGCTGGCCGTTAGAGTTGTTCTGGGACGCTGCTCAGCAAGATAACGAGATCGGCAGATCCCAGGGAGTTACCGCTGCTTTTAACGGTATCGTGCGTCAGCTAAGGAAGGCCGGGCGGTACGAGGAAGTGCCGCCGACATGAGGACATTCCGTCGCAATTGGCTTCACCTTGCCTCGCTGTCGGTAAGCTCAACGGCCCGATCCCAGACAATTTTCTGAAGATAGGATGTTACAAGTAGTTGCACGATGACCGTCGCCCCTGAGAGTATGGAGAGCCATTTCGACTGCTCCCATGCTACTCTAATTGCTGGAAGTCCGACGCTCTCGATAACGAATAGTAACAGTATTGCGGTGAAGAGGCGAACCGCTTCGCGAGCCGTCAATACCTTGGACTTGACGTAACGTTTAAGTGCTGCGCCTGCAGGAATCGACGTCAGCGCTGCCCCGTAGAGGAAAGCAAAAGATAGAACGGTCACCAGCCAAAGGGGCTGCTGCCCCACCACGAAGAACCAATTGTAAGGCGCGACGCCTAAGCTCGTGACAATAAAAACCGACAGGCTGAACGGGCTATCAAGCGCGTGTGGCTCGGGCGCTGAGGCTCGCTGTTCTGGTTCGTCGCTCATACCCGCGACAACGGCGCCGTTCCCGATGCGTTCCGAAGGCAGCGCTTGCATCTGCAATATGAGGCCCTAAGATCGCACCGCGCGCCGAGTAGAGAGTGCCCTGCCTGACAGCGATGCGGTCGCCAGGCTTTGATTGGATGGGGCAGGCAGAGTCGGCCAGGTTTAGGACGGGTTGAGCCCGTATCTCAGAAAAGCCGGCGGCCTTGCCGCCATCTCTGTTCATCGCTTGCGCTTTGTCCCGCCCGTCCCGAGTCTCTTTGGCTGGGTAAGGAGAAGAGCAAAAGCTCAGCCTACTAGGTGCCTGCATGTTTGGATTAGGAATACTGAAGAGTATCGCCCTCTCCCTCGGTCACGGCGGAAGCAGCTTCAGGAACGAGCATGTTGCCATTCGAGCTGCGGTACGTGTCGTCGAGAAGTGTTTTTCCAGTCTGATGGAGAGACCGCAGGACTGCTCGCTCTACGCTGCGCAGGTTGTCGCCTACAAAGATGCGGACCGGGCCGCTCGACTACTGGTTGAGGATGCGACCGATATACCATACGCGTACAGGCTATTGGTCTTCCGGGAGCTCAATGAGTTCTGGTGTTGCGCGTTTGAGCAAGGCTCGAAGAGGGTACGGCCTCGAGTGGACCTAAGTGAGCGTCTGCAAACGCTTTACCAGAGCAGGTTAGCGTGTTTGTATACAGTTGCCCGTTACCTGCTCCATTGGAGCGTCCACGCCGCGCGCGGAACGTTCTATCCTCTTCACCTACCGGCCATCTAGCATCTGATAGTTATGGCGGTCAGGGCGGGTGCGGAGGGCGTCCCTTGGAAGGCTCTCACGCCCGCCTTGCGCCGCAGCAGGCGCGAGTATCAGAGAAAGCCAGCTCCGGCGTGGTTCCGGAACATGTCCGCGCTTCGCACATACTCAGACAGGATCTGCACCGTCTTGTGGCGAGAAACCTCCTGCATCTTGAAAATAGTCGCGCCTCGGGCCGCGCTCTCCGTCAGGAAACCAGCGCGGAGCGAGTGACCGCCGAACTGTCGTTCGTCGAGCCCGGCCTTGCGGGCTGCCGCCTGGACCAGGCGCGCGACCGCCCGATCGCTCATTGGATCGTCTGTCATCGTATCTTGCCGGGTGAGGCGCCGAAACAGAGGACCGTCGCTGTGCCCAGCGGCTGCCATCCAGTCGAGGAGCCGCGCCTTGGGCCGCAGACGATTGCCCTCGGGCACAGCAACCTCGACACCTTCCTGCTCCTGATCGGTTTTCGAGCGCGCGATGGTGATCCGCAGGCCCTCGGCCACGATCGCGATGTCGTCGACGGTGAGCGCGACAAGCTCGGAGCGACGTAACGCAGCCGCCATCCCAATCGCGAGCACGGCGCGGTCGCGGACGGCGCGGAGCCCGTCGCCCGGAAACGCCGCGAGCATTGCCTCGAGAACATTGGCATCCGCGGCGGCCTTGCGCTTCTTCTTTGATCCCTTGGACGCCCGGATGCCCGCTAGCGTCTCGCGCAGCTTGCCGGCGCCGGGCTGGGCGGTGGGCGCGACGAAGTTGTCGGCGCGATGGAAGTGCCCGATTGCCGCCACCCGTCGCTCGATGGTCGCCGGCGACTTGCCGGCATCGGCTTCCGCCGCGACGAACCGACGCACCACCTCGGCCGTGGTAGGTAGCGCGCTTTCACCACGGGCCTCACACCAGGCGGTGAAGATGACCCAATCCGCCATGTACGCGCGCTGGGTGTTGTCGGCGCGTGCCGCACGCGCATAGGCATCGGCGCGCTCGGTCTCGAGGTCGACGATGCCGGGCAGCATCGGCGCTGGCCGCACAACGAGGTCGGCCGACGTCGCGACGACGAGCGAGTGCGAGGTCGGCAGCGGCTCGGGGTCGGTCGGGTCGTGCAAGGTCGGGGCCAGCCTCGGAAACAAGTTGCCGGTTTTCGGAAACTCCTTTCCCCTTTTTTGTAGGTTTTCTCAAAACAGTGGACGAAAGTTGTAGGGGTGGAGGCGCCTCGAAACGGTGGACATTGCCTGAAACAGTGGCTGATCCGGCGGCTTAGTTGCCGCCCGCGTTTAGAAACATGGGGAAGAAGCTCTTCTGACGTTTGAGCTTCAGCACGTCGCCGACGCCGATCGCATTCGCGCTACGCCGCTCGCCGCCGCCTGGCGTGATCACCTGAATATCAGGGTTCTCGATGATCGCTTGATGCACGTCGTCGGTATGCGCGGGCGTCGCATTGTAGATCCCCTCGTAGAAGTCTCCGACCTCGATGACATCGCCTGACTCCGAGATAAGGCGCGGGATATCGGCAAGCAGCTGGTTGCGGGCCCCCTCGCGCCCGGAAAGATCGAACAGGTACAGCGCACCGCCATCGTGGCTTGGATCGTAAGACAACATGTTGAGTCCAGACCGACCGAAATGCGCCTGCGTCGTACTATTCTGGTGCAGCACGTTGTTATAAACCTGACGTGCGCGATAGATGTTCGCGAAGTGGATCAGCCAGTAGCGCCAACCTCCCGGATTATTGATCGAGAAGGGACTCACAAAAGGCGCGCAGGTCCGAAAGGTCTCGAAGACGAGCCGCTCCGCAGCGCCGAGCCACAGGCTCTTACTCATCGCCCCTTCGAGCTGCTCGAGGTCGCTTGGCTCGATGCCAAACGGGCGGAGCTGGGTAGCGAGCTGCACCGGGTCCGACTTCTGCAGGAACGAGAGTAGCGCCTCGATCGCGAACGTATAGAAGATCTCGACCGATGGATTGGAGCGCATGACGTCGAGGATCGTGGTGCGCTCGACATGGCTGTGGCCGCATTGGTCGAGGTTGAAGATCAGGTTGCGGTAGCGGCCCTGCGCAAGAAGCTTCTTGATCGCGGGGTAAGCGTCTTCAAAGCTTTCGGTCAGATACTCGACCCGAAGATGAAGCCGAGGCACGTTGTCGGCGATCTCGGCCTGGAGCGGCGCGACGTTGCCGCGCAGGCTGTCGATTGTGGATCGGCGTGGAAAAGGGACCCCGGTAGCGGGGTGATCGGCGTCGAAAAGGGACCCCTCATCCCGTTGGTCTAGGCTGTTCGCTTGGCGGTGTGTCAGGCGGCGAGATCGGGG